>JAGMFA010000061.1 GCA_023127875.1 Candidatus Zixiibacteriota bacterium | reverse complement strand
TTGGAAGCGTCCCATAATTGTTAGCTGGTCTTTATGGTTTTGAAGTTAACATATACAGCTGGATTCTGCATCCATTTTTTATTCCCGTACGTTGGTTCCACCCGGACGGGTGCCCGTCGGGGCAATATCCTCTCCCCTTAGGGGAGAGGACTAAGGTGAGGGGGCCTTGGCTAAAGTTGTGTCAGGACCTAGTCCTGACACGATCCGAGCGTCAGGAGAAGCTCCTGATGCAACGAATTAAATCTGCTTAGTCAGCTGTGAGGCATCTTAATCTCCGTTCTGGTAGTTCGCACTTTTTGACGAATTCCCTAATCTTTTGAACCATAAAAGATTAACAACAATAGACATCTTTCTTTCGTTTTTTCCCTCGCCATAATTGCCGAATCTCCAGCTCGGTTATGTATTTATCTAACTTTTGCAATGAGTAAATCCGTGTATCATAGGAAATTTTTCATTGTGATACAATCACTTACAAACCGAAGATTGAAATTCTTTTCCACTGAATGAAACCTGCATGGTTTTTGCTCTTATAGAAAACTGGCTACAGAATCAGGGCATTGAAGCTTAAGCGCTTAAGCACTACGGTTAAATAAACGAAAAAGGGAACCTTTAGCTCCTCTGGATTGTTCATCGGAGGACAAAAACGAGGATGCGGTAAGCAAGAAGAGTCTGATCCTTGCCGGGAACCTGAAGGAAGTTCATACGACTATTGTTATGAAAGAAGAAAAGGAAGAGGTCAGGTGGTCTTAAGGTTTTGGCTGTGAACAATGAACCATGAACCATTAACCGAACGAGTGGAGGTGATAAAGATGAAAAGCTTTCTTGCCTGGGCGATGCTTTTGGCTTTCGTTATGGGTTTAGAATACGCCACCGTGGGTAGCTTATCTAAGAACTGTGACGAGGATCCGTGGGAACGCATAGATCATAGCGCCAAAGTATCTCAAGATAAATGCGACGAGGATCCATGGTCGGATCTAAACAAAAGCGGAGCCTCACAGAAAAAATGCCAAGCGGTAGTTTGGGTTGATGACTGTGAGTGAGAACCTTGGTTAATAAGTACGAAGCTACAGGGCACACAAGTGTAATTTTTGCTTGTTGTTGGTCTTCATGACCACAACACATCTTTTTCCTGGTGAGAACACCATCGGAGAGCGAAGTTTTATCCGTGAACTATAAACCGTGAACCATTAAACGGTCACAGGAGGTGGTAAGAATGAAAAAGGCCTTTCAAATTACAATAGTAGGGACGTGGCTCTTAGCTTTCGTTTTGACCCCATCGGTGTTTGGCAATGCCACATTTCTGAAAAAGCAGGTTAAGAGCGGTAGGTGGAACGCCCAAAAGATCGAATATGTGGATAGAGAAATACTTTTTATGATTAAAAGTGAACAGAACCCAGCGGAGGTCAAAAGTTATCTGGCCAAAAGTAACTTAAGTTTGACCAGAGAGCTGGATCGTTTCGGATTTGGAAAAATAACCTTGGCTCAGGGGAAGAACATCTTTCCGGTGATAGAAAGGATGCAAAAAACGGGTCTTTTCTTGTATGTGGAGCCTAACATGATTGATCGGACAGGCCTTGAGCCCAATGATCCGGGCTATAAATGGCAATGGGGTCTCAACAACTTAGGATGGAGGACTTATCAGCCTCCTTCACTGGTACCCTCAAACAGCGAGACTCAGACAAAATGGGGACTTAGTAAGTTCGATGAGACCTCTCCTGGGCACAAGTCTGATGCTGATGTCGATGCTCCAGAAGCTTGGGATCACACCACCGGTAGTTCAGGCGTAATTGTGTCGGTTCTTGATTCGGGTATTCCCATGCTTTCGGGGTCTCTTTCCCATCCGGACTTGAATGACCCCGCCAAAATTATTCTGGGGCAGGACCTGGTTGGGGATGGGGAAGGGGTGAGAGATACGCGCGGTCACGGAACACATGTGACCGGTATAATTTCCGCTGAAACCAATAACGGTGTGGGAGTCGCAGGTGTATCCTGGAACTGCCGAATCATGGTGAACCAGGTTTTCAACACCAATGGCCAAGCAACACATGAAGCTTTCCGCGACGGTATGATCTACTCAGTGGACAACAGAGCTAATGTAGTCAATTACAGCGGAGGAGGTTCCCATTCAGATACTAAGGTACAGGGAGTTGCTTATGCTAACACACACAATGTGCTTCTGGTCGCTTGTGCTGGCAATAGCGGTGGCGGACCAGTGTGGTATCCGGCTGGTTACTCGGGCTATTTCCGAAATGTAATCGGCGTCTCTTCGACCGATCACACTGATCATGTATCTGAGTTCTCCAGCATAGGAAACGGAGTTTGCGTAGCAGCGCCAGGCGGGTATGGTGGAGTCTTTGACTATGACGACATCTACTCAACCATGCCCAATTACTATGTCACCCTTAACGGTTATGGGATTACACAGAATTACGGATACTGTTTTGGTACCTCCATGGCTTCCCCTATGGTAGCGGGTGTGGCAGCTTTGATATTGGCTGTCGATTCCTCTTTCGTCCCCACAGAGGTACGGGAGATCATAGAGGAAACCGCCGACGAAGTTGGTGGTTATTATTACGATCCCGCAACCGGGAAAAGCTCTGAGTTAGGTCATGGGAGGGTCAATGCCTATGATGCAGTGATTCGCGCAATGATGCCTTACGGTGGACCAGTGTGGCACGTTTCAAGCAACGGCAATGATACCACCGGAAACGGAAATGCCTATCATCCCTTCGCCACGATCGCAAAAGGGATTCGGAGGGCAAGTAATGGTGATACAGTTTTGGTGGCACCGGGAACTTATTGCGAAAATGTTAATTTCTTGGGCAAAGGGATAGTTGTTGCCAGCGAGTTTGTTTTGAATGGAGATACGTCCAAAATCAGTCAAACAATTATAGACGGTAGTCAGCCAAGTCATCCTGATACAGGGAGTGTGGTCTTGTTCTGCTCAGGCGAAGATTCGACCTCTGAAATCAAAGGGTTCACCATCCGTAATGGTTCTGGGACAGTTGTATCTGCCTTACCAGATACCCTTCGAGTCAGCGCAGGTGGCGGAATTCTTTGTTACTATGGTTCCTCTCCTACAATATCAAATAACATTATTTTTTCAGACAGTGCAGCTTGGGGTGGTGGCATTGGATGCGAGAGATATTCATCTCCGAAAATCATTGACAACAAAATCCTTAACAATGTCTCCTTATGGACAGGCGGTGGGATTTACTGTTATGAATCTTCTCCCAGTATAGTTGGTAACGAAATCATTGGTAACACGGTAGTGCAGTATTATGGTGGCGGAATCTATTGCCAAGACACGTCTGATGCCCAAATAATAGATAATGTCATCGATGGGAACAGTGCTGGTTTACATGGAGGTGGTATATATATTGAGGATTCTTCACCTCTGGTAAGGAAGAACAACATCTTAGGAAATACAGCTGTTGGAGAGGGTGGGGGAATCCACTGTAGGTTAATCGGGAGTATTGTTTACTATCCCCTTATTGATAGCAATACTATAAGTAACAATACCTCCTTGAATGGAGCAGGCATCGGTTGTTGGAGCTACAACGGTGTAAACTGCGGTCTAACGATAGCTCATAATACCATTTCTGACAACATCGCCGAGAGAGCCGGAGGTGGGATCTTTTCGGATGGTGAATGCTCGCCCACTATTCTGGGGAACATCATAACCGGGAATTACGCTGAGCATAATGGTGGAGGAATATATATCGGAGAGCATTCAAACCCCTTAATCAGTGCGAACACCATTAGCTATAATAGTACCTCCGAACTCGGAGAGCACGATGCCGGGGGCGGAATCGATCTCAGAGATGGATGCAACGGTACAATAGAGGATAACGACATCTCGCACAATAGATCGAACGCTGGTGGCGGAATACATTTCGCAGGCTTCTGCACTACAAAACTAATCAGCAACGTTATCTCCAACAATGCGGCTGGATGGGGAGGAGGCATCTATGCAGTTTATTCCTCAATTGAAATAATCAACAATACCTTCGATTCCGATAGCGCTTGGCGAAAAGGAGGGGCAATTTATCTGTGGAATCTTGGTTCCCCTCTCATATCAAATAATATCATTAGCAACAACTTAGATGGGTGCGGGATATACGCAGAAGTGGCAACTCCACTTGTCACCTTCAATTGCTTTTGGGACAATCTCGATTCAAA
The DNA here is from genome assembly GCA_023127875.1 of Candidatus Zixiibacteriota bacterium. Next base: position 7,840 of record JAGMFA010000061.1, on the reverse strand, counting down.
CTTCTACGGCTGTCCTCCCGGCGTTGGCGACACAAGTTGGGGGAAGAATTATAACGGCACGCCTTGTGATGGTTTTTACAACATTATCAAAGGTCCTGGATTTTTTGACCCAGCCGATCATGATTATCATTTGTCATGCAAGTCTCCCTGCATTGATGCCGGAGACCCATCAAGCTCAAAGGATCCGGACAGCACCATAGTAGATATGGGAGCATATTACTGCCATATGTATCCCCACTTCAAGCTCGAGGTATGTGATTCACAGCAAATTGGCAACCCTTGGGGGATGAACCAGTTCGGTGGTATAACCTGGGATGGCTACTATCTCTGGTACGGAGGTAATGAACTCGCGTGTCAATCTGACATTTACAAACGGTCTAGAAACATGGACACGGTACTTACCCACTTCACAATACCATTCTGGCATGACAGCCTTCGGATTAGAGGACTCGCCTGGAAAGATGGAAACCTCTACGTAGCGGATTATCTGGGAAAGATTCTAAAGTTGGATTCCTCAGGTGAGATACTACAGATTTATCAAACTCCATTGACCACGATCACGGGCATGACCTTGAAGGGGTCCCAGTTCTGGGTAAGTCATGCGGAGACTTATACAATCAAAAGACTAAATGATAATTTCTCCCAAGTGGTTGAGACTATTACTCCTTCTAATCCTTACAAAACTTACCTCTGTGGCTTGACTTGGGACGACCTGAGGAATTGTTTCTGGTTCTGCGATATTGATTGCGACGCGATCTACCAAATGGAAGCTGATGGAACCGTCCTAAGACGATATACCTACTCAGGCATGGACCGGGTAAGGAATGTGGCTGATTTAAACGGTGAGTTGTTCGTCATAGATGATGCGGAAGATTATCAGCCGCCGCCGTTTCGCATGATCTACCGCCTGAGTATTGGTCCCTGTTCTTATCCACAACTTCCATCCTGTTTGGAACCAGAAAAGGAGGCTGAGCCACAATTTACGTTGGCCAACTATCCCAATCCATTCAATCCGGACACCAAGATAACTTATACGTTACCGATTGATTGTAAAGTCAAGTTGGAGATATATAACATCTTGGGACGCAAGGTCAAGACCTTGGTGGATGATTTTGAAGCTGCAGGGCACAAGACTGTGAGATGGGACGGCACAAATGAAAGCGGAGACCAAGTCGCCAGCGGGATTTTGTTCTACAAGCTGGAGGCAGGGGAGTTCACCGCAACTAAGAAAATGGTGTTGGTGCGATAACTCCAGAGGGGGTGACCACGAGAAAGGGCATTGAGGTGTCCAAAGGCAAGGGTGGATGGCAGGAAGGCTGGCTCATTGTTGGGCCAGCCTTCCGCTGTTTTGCCTCGGAGTTTGAGTAGGTCGGGCTACCGTAGGTTGCCCGACACTTAAATGTTGTCGGGTAGCTCCACTACGGGTCGCAACCCGATCTACAAAACCGACATCTTCAAAAGCAGGGGAGCCAAGACCACAAAGATGATAACGTTTGAAAGAATGTGAATAAGCGCAAAGGGAATGGCGGCAACCATCACTGGTAGAAATTGACCTATCACAAACGCAGTAGCTAAATTGGTGAACAGGTCATAAATTATGGTCAGGATCAGACCAAAAATTCCCATAATCAAAAAAGGAAAGAATGACCGCAAAGTGGAATTTCGTTTAAGAGGAACTACATTGAATTTAAAAGCCAGCCCTCCGGCAAATCCGATCAGAGCCATGCAGAAAATCTGGGCAAAAGCTATGGGCAATGGAGGTAAGCCGTATGGGGTGATAAGGGTGGTATAGATTGATATGGAGATAATCCCTACCAATATTCCCCCTGTCATCCCCAAAAGATATCCGGAGGAAAAGACTATGAAGGTAAAAAATTCGACGTTTGGAACAGAAAGTATAGGAAGCTTCAAAGCTATAGCTAAGGCGATCAGAATTCCCGTTAGGGCAAGCTTTTTGGCAGAAAAACTCACCTGATCACCGCTATCTTCTTAACCACGGTAGAACTCTTGGTCTTCACCTGGTAAATATAGACACCAGAAGCGACATATTCCCCCTTTTGATTTCTCCCGTCCCAGGCCGGGCATCTGCCACGCTTCGTGTAATCCCCGATCGTCCACTCTTCCCCCTCCTTCTCCGGAGGGGGATAGTCCCAAACTAATTCTCCTGAAACGGTAAACACGTCAATTTTCACTTCACTGACCGAAGATAAAATGAAAGGGAAATACGTAGAATCGGAGCTACTTTTAATGACGAATGGATTAGGAAAATTTTGCCCAATCCAATCCTTCTGGGGAAAAGGATAATCCCCATGGTAGGAACTATCAAATACTGCGGAATAAGTGTATGGAAAATATGAATATCCATTTCGGCTGGTGGCGGCTGGGATCATTATTATCTCATTGTAGAAGGTCCAATTATAGATGTCCGCCTCAGCAGAACCTGTCTGGTGGTTAATCTGGAATTCGTGGCTAACCGGCTCGTTAACCTCCTTGTTGTATCCCAACGCTGAAATCTCAAAATCATATTCCTCGCTGGCTGGCGAAAAGGCAAGTTTTATTCCCCCTTGCTTCTCTTCGGGTTTAAAAACAACATAATTGGACCCCAGACCGTAAGGATGATTTGGACCTGACGGAGAGTATACTGAATCGCTGCTGTGGAAATCATGTGAATGTTCCACTTTTACCTGCGGAAACAGATTACCTTCCGAGTAAAAAAGTTGAGTTCGAGCTCTATCTCCGGTAAAATAATTCCACACCGTGAATTCCCGAAAAGCCTCCTCAAAAGTCCACCCCCATTTCTGCAAGGCTTTATCTGTAGCAGACCCACCACCCGGATCGTCTATGGCATTGTTTCCGGGAACCTTACACCCTTCCCAGATATCTTTTATTATGGTGGTATCAAATCTTTCCTGAAGATACATGGGCCAAACGCAACTGGCGTAGGGATGGTAAGCGCTATCGGGCATTTTACCCCAGTAGCTAAAAGTCTTAAGAGACCATTCAGGATAATTAAAAAAAGATGGAAGATAATTCAGATAATCATTTACATGGTCATAGACTATATCCTCCATCCAGACAGCCGTCATCTCCATCCAATAGGGTTTATAGGTATTTTGATCATAGGGATCATCAAATTCGAATTCGGAGGCATCATAGCCCATCTGAATGGCATGAAAGAATTCATGAGCAGCCGTGACTCTTAGGTAGTCCAGCTTGTCTTCATAACCGCCATACCCGCTGTAATCATTTCGCACCACAATGTAGCTGGTATAAGAGATTGGGTTTGCTACTGAGGAGGTCTCCGGGGCGGTGTAGCCGTAATACTTCGGATCTATATTCTTCAGATATACATCGTATTTATCATCTCCGCCGTTAGGTTGATACCAGTCGTCTTTAGGGGGCGGGTTATATCCCAATTCATCCACCTCCTTTGCCCACACCGAATCAAAAATGTCTGCACAGCGGTTTACATAATCCGGCACACCGTCCATCGGATTGACGTCCACATCAGCTTGAAAAACTGCATCTTCTCCAGTGCGGGTGTAGTGGATCTTGAAATGATCGTCAGAGGAGTCAAAAGTATATTTCGGGTTTTCTCCAAAATCCGGGCGGGAGATGTAAGGCTTCAGAAGTTGTGCTGTTTTTGCAGAAAATCGATGCTTGTTAAAATTGATCTCCACAAAGATCGGCGTGGCGCAAATGGGACGTTCGACCTCCTCTTTGGGAGTTTCTATGGAAAAAACGTCTCTCACCCTTTCTAATAGCCGCTGTTCATACGCCTGGCTCAATTTCTGCTCTTCTCCCTGAGCGTTTTGAAAAATAAGAAGAAAAAAGGCTAAAAAAAAGATTCTCTTCATCATATCTCTCCCTTTAATCAGATGTAGACCTATTTATTACAAAATTTTGCTTTTTAGATGATGGCTAATATGCGAAACGAGTCTTGTTGCCTCAAGATAATTTCCCAACAGATAATTTCCCAACAGATAGTTTCCCAACAGATTGAACAGATTAAATCAGTGGTCAGTTATTTGTTATTTTCTATTCGTTATACGTCATCCGTCATCCATCATTGATTTTAATAATTTTCTTCTTTCACCTTTCGCAATGTCTCCAGACACTTATAAGGCACTTTCATTGTCCCGATTAAAACCTTTCTTCCTCTTCTGCCATGACAGTCCGAGCCCCCAGTATAGATCAAGCCCAGTTTATTAGCTAGGTTAATGTAATGTTGGGTTGTCTCCCGGTCGTGTTTGGAATGATAGGCTTCAATTCCGTCCAGACCCAACTGGAGGAAATCATAGATGGCGTGTTGTGATCGGCAGGTTCCAGGATGAGCCAGAACTGCCACCCCTCGAACCAGATGGATTAACTCAATCCCCTCCTGGGGAGTCAAGAATCTCTTAGGGACATAAGCTGGAGCATGATAACCTATATATCTGGCAAAAGCTTCTTCATAAGTATGCACAAACTCCTCTTTGAGTAAGGCATCAGCTAAGTGAGGTCTTCCCATTGCGCCTTTCCCCGCTATGTTTTTTACCGTCTCCATGCTCAAGTCTATTCCCAGCTCATTCAACTTTTCCACCATCTCCTCCCCTCGGATCCGTCTCTCCTCCTGAAAACTGTTTATCTTCTTTAAGAATTCGGGATTTTCGCAATCAATCAAATATCCCAAAATATGAAAATCCTCTCCTTTGTATAAGGTGGAAAGTTCCATCCCCGGGATGAGTTCAATTTCTAATTCCTCCGCCCTCTTTTTTGCGGCTTGATATCCATCGATGGTGTCATGATCAGTGATGGAGATGGCGGGAAGTCCTTCTTTTTTGGCAATTTCAACCACCTGCACAGGGGTAAGCAAACCGTCAGAGGCAGTAGTATGAATGTGCAGATCTATCCAACGTTTTTGCATGTAAATTCACTGAGTTCCGGTTAATTTTTCTTCCACCTTTCTTTCAATCTCTTGGGCTAAAAGTAAAGCTTCTCTCTTTAGGGCATCTGCTTTCTCTCTGGTGGAGGTTACAAAATTCTGGTCGTCAATAGAATTTAAGTTAATTCTAACATTTAAATACGCCCCCTCCAACGCTGTCTTTGCCGTAAGCGCCGACACACCTGCATCTGAGACCATATTGGGGTTCCCCTTTTCAACTACTATCTGGCTTAATTTCAGTGCCAGAAGTCCCCTCTCCATCACCTGAAGTGGAACGGATATAGCACCTTTGGTCGCCTCCTGAATCGCCAGATTTCGTTTCTCCTTCTCCTCATCCGTGTATTTGGGGAGTTTCATGGCATCCATAACCTGGTCGAAACTTTCAGCGTCCTTGACGATGAACTCTTCCATCTGTTTTTTGATCTCTTCGGCTTTTTCTAAAACCTCTTTCAGCTCATCCGTCACTTCTTTGAATTTTTTCTTTCCTATGGTCAACCGGCATACCATGGAGGAGAGAGCGCCAGCTAAGGCACCGCAGGCGGCAGAAACGCTTCCCCCACCCGGAGCAGGAGAGGACGAAGCCACCTGGTCTATGAATCCTTTCAGCCCTTCCTTTTCCCCACCGGCAAAGGTCATCAGCTTGTTCTCCAGAACCTGCTCCTTCTTGAAATTCTCCAGCCGGAGATAATATTCTGCCACATCCAGAAGTGCATCCTGAGGTGTCAAACCAACTATTTCGCTGGAGACAATGGGAACTCCGAATCTCTCTGCCTCAGCTTTGATCATCTCAAATACCCGGAAGATGGTGGTCTTCTTGTAGTTCACCAGATTCATGGAGATCTGGGCCAATCCTCTCTCTTTGATCTCAAAGCCCAAGGCCTTACAGAATCGAAAACCGCCGCCTGAGAACCTGATCGACTTAGCTATCTTTTTCGCTATTCCCACATAGGGAGTTCCCAGATACACGTTGAAGGCGATCAAAAACATTCTGGCGCCGATGGCAACGGCTCCAGCGGAAGGGTGCATTTTGGGCGGGCCAAAATCCGGCTTTCTGTCGGGATTGGTCTCTATCTCAACCTTTATCCCCTCATATTCCCCTTTTCTTACCTGCGCCAGATTAACCCGATCCGGTCTTTTAGCCGCCGCTTCATATAGGTAGACCGGAATTTGAAGCTTCTCCCCTACCTCTTTTCCTAATTGCTCAGCCAGCACCACGCAATCTTGTTGAGTCACTTCGGAGATGGGAATAAAGGGGACCACATCGGTTGCGCCCATACGGGGATGCTCACCCTGATGCTTCTCCATATCTATCAACTGGGTGGCTTTGGCAATGGCTTTGAAGGCGGCAGACCTAACTTCTTCCGGTCCGCCCACAAAGGTTACTACCGCGCGGTTGTGATCTTTGTCCATCTCCCGGTCTAAAAGCAGAACCCCGGGCACCGATTTGATCTCGCCCAAGATAGCGCCAATCACCTCTGGTCTTCTTCCTTCACTGAAATTAGGAACACATTCTACGATCTTTGCCATTTTGGGACCTTTCTAAGAAATCTCAAAGTATTTATAGTAATTTTTTCTAAGGAATTAATTCTTAGCGTAGCCAAGCCTTCATGGCTTGGCTAGCAAGCCGTGAAGGCTTGCCTACGCGATTTTTTAAAAAATGCAAAATTTCTTGAATGCTCTCGGCTTCAACTCAAAAGTTAAGGTTTTACGCCTTGGCTGGCAAGCCATGAAGGCTTGCCTACGCGATTTTTTACAGAACGCAAAATCTCTTGAATAATCTCACCTTCAACTCAAAAGCTTCACCATGATGGCTTTTTGGGCATGAAGTCTGTTTTCCGCTTGATCAAACACCACCGAATGGGGACCATCCATCACCTCATCTGTGATCTCCTCTCCTCTGTTTGCCGGCAGGCAGTGCATCACGATGCAATCACTTTTAGCTTGCTTTAGCAGATCATAGTTGACCTGAAAATCTTTGAGAAGCTTTCTCCTCTGCTCGGAGAGATCCTTCTGCCCCATGCTCGCCCACACGTCTGTATAGACCACATCCGCATCCTTTATTGCTTCTTTCGGATTGAAGGTCACGGTTATTTGACTTAAGCCACTTTTCTGAGCAGTCTTGAGGATATTCCCATCCGGCTTGGTTTCAGGTGAAGTGCCGATCCGAAGGTTAAAGGAGAATCTGGTGGAGGCGTTAATCCAGGAATTAGCCACGTTATTGCCATCACCTAAGTAGACGATGGTTAGTCCGTCCACCCTCCCTTTCTTCTCAAGAATAGTCAACATATCCCCCATAACCTGGCAAGGATGCAAAAGATCGGTCAGACCGTTGATCACCGGAACCTCTGCATGTTGGGCTAATTTTTCCACCTCCTTATGATCAAAAGCCCTTATCATTATCATGTCCACAAACCGGGAGAGAACTTTGGCAGCATCGTATACAGATTCCCGCTTGCCCAACCCGATCTCGTCCCCGGTGATATAGAGGGACTTCCCTCCCAGTTGACCGATCCCCACCTCAAAGCTTACTCTGGTGCGAAGTGACGGCTTAAGGAAGATGCATGCCACCGCTTTATCCTTTAGCGGAAGCGGCGCAATCTTTTTTGACTTCATATCCAGAGCCAGTTGAAAGGTCTCTTTTATTTCCGCTGTGGTGAAATCTGTTATAGTTAGAAAATCCTCGCTCATTTGGTCTCCTTTCGGATACATCCTGAAAGGTTCATCCTGCAGGATTCATCCTGAAGGAATTTCTTGACAAATTTAAGCGGATTTGGTCGTAAGTCAAGTAAAAGTTGGATTGAAGTATAGATACCAAATACAAATCACACATCCCGCCGAAGGCGGGACGGGACTCCTCGCAATGATATTTAAGGTATTTTTCAACAGCCTCCATAGTTAAGGACTGTAGTTGCCCAA
>JAGMFA010000060.1 GCA_023127875.1 Candidatus Zixiibacteriota bacterium | reverse complement strand
TGTTAACTTATTTAGTTGAAGACCATAAGCCTGCGGCTACCCCTTCCCACTGTATCAGGAGAATATGCGCCCAAACTTTGCTATGATGACCTGTGCTCTGGGACGTACTGGTGGTTTTTTCCTTGACAAATCCCGGTTAGAAATGATAATTACACTAAAGGAATCAAAAGCGTGAGGGGTCTTTATGAATCTTCCGCAAATTCTCGATGACCTTAGACAAGACAGATATTTTCAAGATTGCATCTCCCATTGGGAGATCATTCCTCCCAGAGAGGCAATCTATTCGGAGTTTCCTTTAAGTATAAATTCCCGGATCAAATCAGTTTTACAAAAAAGGGGGAATCAATAAGCTTTATTCTCATCAAGCAACTGCGATTGAAAACATTCACTCTGACAAAAAATGTGGTGATTGTAACTCCCACTGCGTCTGGAAAAACCTTATGCTATAACCTTCCGGTGGTTAACACGATCCTGGAGAAACCCGAGACTAAAGCATTATACATTTTTCCCACCAAAGCTTTGTCTCAAGATCAGGTGGCGGAGCTTCATCAGCTGGTGACCGATCTGGATGCTGATATAAAGACCTATACGTTTGATGGAGATACTCCCCGTTCCGCCAGAGCCGCCATCCGCACTGCTGGTCATATTGTGGTGACCAATCCGGACATGCTACATACGGGAATTCTGCCCCATCATACCAGATGGATTAAGCTTTTCGAAAATTTAAGATTCGTGGTGATCGATGAGATACATCATTATCGAGGAGTGTTCGGAAGCCATTTAGCTAACGTAATCAGAAGACTTAAAAGAATATGTAGATTTTATGGATCAAATCCACAATTTGTATGCTGTTCTGCCACCATTGCTAATCCTTTGGAGTTAACCTGCAAGATCATTGAGGAGGAAGTAGTGTTGGTGGACCACAACGGCGCGCCCACCGGGGAGAAGCATTTCATATTATATAATCCTCCGGTGATAAACAAAGAGCTGGGGATAAGAAAGTCCTACATTAAAGAAACCCGAAGATTGGCGGAAAGATTTTTGTCGAATGACATCCAAACCATTATTTTTGCCCGATCCAGGCTCAGGGTGGAGATTCTTTTGACCTATCTGACGGAGACGATGAGGAAAGCCAAGAAGCCTCTTTCTTCTTTGAGAGGATACCGAGGTGGTTATCTTCCCCTTCAGAGAAGGGAGATCGAAAAAGGGTTGAGGGAAGGGAAGATCCGGGGAGTGGTCTCCACCAATGCCCTGGAACTGGGGATCGATATCGGGCAGTTGGACACATGTGTGATGGCAGGCTATCCCGGAAATATCGCCTCCACCTGGCAGCAGGCCGGAAGGGCGGGAAGAAGGACGGATGTCTCAGTAGCAATTTTGGTCGCCAATAGCTCTCCTTTAGATCAATTCATTATCCATCACCCGAACTATTTCTTCAGCCAGTCACCGGAATCCGGCATCGTGGATCCGAACAATTTGATTATCCTTATCAGTCACCTCAAATGCGCCGCCTTTGAGCTTCCCTTCAATGATGGTGAAGATTTCGGGGTGGAGTCGACAGAAAAGATTTTAGCCCATCTGGAGAAACAAGGGATTCTTCATCATGTGGATGGAAAATGGCACTGGACCGCTGAGATTTATCCTGCCGAACAGGTGAGCTTGCGAAGTGCCACACCGGAAAACTTTGTTATTTTAGACTCTACCGATCCTATGGATCCTGCGGACAGAAATAAAATCATAGGAGAGATGGATTATTTCAGCGCTCCGGTTTTTCTGCACAAAGATGCTATTTATCTACATGGAGCCGACCAATATCAGATAGAGGAGTTGGACTGGGAGGGGAAGAAGGCTTATGCCAAGGAGGTGGAGGTGGACTATTATACCGATGCCATTACCAAAACCGACCTTAAAGTGCTGGAAGTTACTCAGAAGATTGAGGACCGGGCGGGAAATCTAGCGTATGGTGAAGTCTCGGTCACCACCTTAGCCACCATGTATAAGAAGATCAAATTTCGCACCCACGAAAATATGGGCTTCGGAAAGATCAATCTGCCGGAGCAGGAGATGCATACCACCGCCTTCTGGTTTGAATTTCCCCATGATGTAGCTTTTAAGCTGGGTCTTTCCACCGAAGATCTGGGAGGAAGCCTTAAAGCTTTAGCCAACCTATTGCGTAATGTGGTGCCTTTGTGGGTGATGTGTGATCCCAAGGATATAAGAACTTTCCCAGAAGTGAAATCACCCTTTTCTGATCGCCCAACCATCTATGTTTATGACAACTATCCCGGGGGAGTTGGCTTCTCCCAGAAATTATTTCAATTATCCACAGATGTATGGGAAGCGTGCGGCGAGATGATTCAGTCCTGTGGGTGCACAGATGGTTGCCCCTCCTGTGTGGGACCCAAAATGGAGGTGGGAGACAGGGGAAAACAGGGAGCGTTGAAATTAATTACGTGGATTTTAGAGAAGAGTGTTAAATGAAAAAACAGAAAATGTTTTTTATCTGATGAATTGATCCACCATCATTCCCTATAGACAGTAAGGAAATCACGGACTCTTTTATAAAGACCTTTTTAGACGGGCTATGGGGTGGCTGTATATCTTCATGATTTGTAATCTTCAGGAACAAATCTCTCCTGCTTCATGCACGAAGAGATTTATCATAAAAAGAAATATCATTTTCTGCTTCTTTAGGGCTTTCACCTTTTCTTTCTTATAAAAATTATCCCGCTGGGATGAAGAAGGCTTTTTTCTTGCCGATATTATCTCTACGAAAAGAAACTTTCGTCCGAACCATCAAATTTCAAAAGCCATGAAACATATATTAGTGGTGGGGTCAGATCCGAAGATCTCTTGTGATCTGGATAGATATCTTGATCCTAAAGAATTCAAACTTTTCGTCTCTCCACATGGCAAAAGTGTAATCACGTCTTTGACCAATGTTAGACCTGATCTGGTGATCTTGGATTTAGATTCGGTGGATCAATCTGGAATGGAGATGATCAAAAAAATTAAAGAGACAAACTTTAATCTTCCGCTAATTGTGTTGTCCAAGAATCCCGCCTATCAGGAAAGGGAGAAGAAGGAGAAAAATTATATAATGGTGTCTCCGCCCTTTCAGATGGAAAAGATCGCCTCTTTAGTAAAAGAAGCTTTGTCTTCAAAGCCGGCAAAGCAAAAGCAGAGGGTCCTGTTGGGATCAGCTCAATTTTCAAGCCAAAAGAAAAGCCAAATTGAACTTAAAACCGACCCGGATAGAGCTTCTGAAAACCCTCATTCTGACAACCCCACAGGATCCATAGGACAAGACTATCATTACATTTTTGATCGGATGTTGAGTCCCATCTTTGAGCAGGTAATTCGTGATTGTCGGGGTCACATCTACGACCATCTTCTCTCCGGGTTGGAGAAGGCCATGATCTCTGAAGTATTGAAATATGTGAATCATAACCAGGTAAAAGCCTCTCAACTGTTAGGCATCTCCCGAAACACCTTAAGAGAGAGGATGAAAAGATTCGACATATTTTAGATATCAAATCCAGTCCTCCCCCAACAAAAACCAGCCTTTTCCCAATATTATTCAAGATAGTACTACCCTTTGGACGACTTTCTTGAGGAATATCTCATTTGTCACAGCTAAAACCCTCTGGCTTTCTGTCGATAATATAAAATGTATTGAGTCAAAAGACAAAACGAGCGATTGCATCTCTTTTAAGGTAAATCATCTGTGAAGAAAATTATTTTAATCATCTGAAAAAACATTTTTTCTCTTCCGTTCTCCCGAGACTCAGTATGAGGGTTTATCTTGAACTGACAGATAATTGGAGAAGTTTTCTGCCCACAAAAAATTTTTGCTTAACTGACTGTTTTTAAACCTTTCTTCAGGAGGGTTGAAAAATGTATGAACTGATAATTGGTTTGGCATTGGTTTTTCTCTTTTTGACTTTTCTGCTTTTTATCCTAAGGCAAAGACAGGGGTATTTCGAATATTATCCGCAAAGCTGGAGAGCTTTGATGCTGGGAGGGATATTACTGGTTCTGGCTGGCGGGACAAATTTGGCTTTCATCTTGAAGCAGTGGGGACATGGCTTTACCTCCTGGCCGCAGCAGGTTTTTTATGCGGTAGAGATATTCGGTTACACAGTCGGCGGGGGATTAATCCTGGGTGGTTTCCTCAATTGGTGTGGTTCCTTTATGGAAGTAAAAAAGAACGCGGCACAGCGACTTCGACAGCTTGCCTGTTTGAAGTCCATTTTATCCGCGATCAACCATCGGGGGGAATTAGATGAGATACTTAAAAAGTCGTTGCCTGATCTGATGAATGTAATGGGATACGAGATGGGAGTGATCTTCAAACCCACCTTTCGTTCCTCCGAGATGGAATTGGTGGCGCATGCAGGAGTCTCGGTTAAAAATCTTTTCCCCCTGTATGACCTTTACTTTAAGAACATGTGGTATAAGGAATCAAAAAGCTCCCAAAAGGTCACCACCACCACGGACGTCAAAAGCCTGCCGGAATTTGAGACACTTTTCTCAGATCAAGAAAACATCCGGTCTTTTGCCTGTGTGCCCATCAAGTGCTGTGGGAAGGTGCTGGGACTTATGGGACTTTATGACTCAAAACCAGATCGTTTCTCATATCAGGAGATTCAATTTCTAACCAGCGTGGGCGAAACTCTGGGACTGGCGGCTAAACAAAACTTAGTCTCCGATAGAAACAAAAAAAGAAGAGATTACATTTCCGCCATTGAAAATATGTTAATGATAAATCAAAAAGCCTCCTCCCTGGAGGAGGCATTCCCCCAGATTTCAACCGAACTTAAAAGAATAATAGATTTTAATCACATCTCCTTAGCCTTGGCGGAGGGATCGGGACAGGATATGAGGAGGATCTCCATCGGAACCTCCGGAGGGATGCTGGTGGACAGACAGGCTGGCGTTCCCATCGGAGGAAGCACCATAGGAAAAGTGATGAAGTCAGGAGAGGTGCGAATAGATCGGAATTTCGATCAAAGTGAGGGCTCCTCAGAAGAGGCCCTTTTCAAAGCCTGCGGAATTAAGTCACGGATCACTCTTCCCTTGTGGTGTGGAGACTCGATATGTGGAGCCCTCAGCCTGGGGCATCAAAAGCCAAACTTCTATTCAACCAACGATGCCAAATGGCTCAGATTATTTTCCCTTGAGCTTTCCCATCTTGTCCAGGAACAAAGGCTTGAGAAGAGATTAGAAAGAAAGGAGTTTTTAACGCGCTCACTTTATGAGTTTGAAAAGAAGCTAATCCAAGAGGAGGATCTTAAAAACTTGGGGGAAGATGTGGCGGCAAGCCTCACTTTGGATCTGCCCAAAAGCTTCGCCCGGGTGATGTTTTTGTCCAAGGAAAAAGAACAGTTGATCAGCTATGCGGCTCATCAAATCAGATCTGAAGGGATAAATTTAAAAAAAGAAGAAAGATTCTCCTTAGATGATCTGCCCTGGCATCGCTTGACTCTGGAGGCAAGAAGACCCATGCTGATCAATCAGGAGGATCCGGAAAGCTTGATGTCAAAAAAGGAAGCCCGACATGTCATGGATGAAAAAGTGAATTCGGCATTTTTGGTTCCTTTAATCGTTAATGATAAAGCGGTGGGGATTATCTCGGTTGGAGAGATGCGCAGTTGGCACAGACAGCCTTTGACTGAGGAGGAAATGGACTTTGTGAAACGTAAGGTGGATCTGCTTTGTCTGGGTCTGAAAAAAAGCCTTCTCCGCCATTCAAATGAACAATTAAGGGAGAGGCTAAAACGCTCTGAAAAACCAAAAGAGATGTCAGAGGATTACACAGAAGCCCACTTTCATCTTTCAGATCTAAGCTACCAGATCAGCAGTCCCTTAACTTCAATTCGAGGTTCAGCCGAGCTTTTGAAGCTAAAGGAGCTAAACTTAAGCCCCGATAGTTTAAAATATCTCAGCAACATTGAGAATGGTGTAGATCGAATACAAAAAACCTTAGAGGGATTTTTGGGCTCAGCTTCCAGCAGTAAGAAATCGAGGTCGGATCAGCCAAAAGAGCAATTGGTTCTAAGTAGAAGCCCGAGTGTGGATCCATAGGATAAGAATCTCGTTTGCATCTTCATAATAGACTTGAGGATGATATCTTAATCTAAGGGAATAAAAACATCATGAAGTTTTTGCCATCCCCTCCCAAAAATTTCTCTTTCAAAGCGAGATTGATCCTGTCGATTTTCCTAGCGACAGCCATCCCATTTTCCCTTTTCTTAGTTTCCGGTTTTTTGATCGACTCAGACCTGTGGGGAAAAGTTAGAGCCTTGCCCTTATTGCTCTTTTTCGTCACGGCGGTGGGACTGGCCATCCTTTTGAGTCAGAAGGTCATTTCCTCTCTTCAAAAACTCACCAAAAAGATTGAGAGGATTCATTTAACCGATCTCAGCCAAAAACGAGCAAAGGATGGACTATCGCTTTTAAATGAGTATCTGGATAAGATGGATGAAGAATTAAAAGAGAAAGAATATCAGATAAAAAGGGCAAGAAATAGATTCGTTGCACTGAGTGCTATAGCCACAGCAGTGAATCAGACTTTGAACCTGGATCGAATGTTAAACGAGGTGTTGGCGACCATTCTGGAGGTGACCGGTTTTGATGGGGGAATCATATTTTTGCTGGACGAGGAAGGTAAAAATTTGACCATGAGGGCATGGGAAGGGTTACAGTTGGACAAGATATGCGAGTTTGATCAGGTTAAGTTAGGCCGAAGAATAGTGAGTGAGACGGTAAAACGCAAGCAAATCATCTTTGTTCCTGATACAGAGGATAACCAGCAGTGGCAGACGAAAGAGTTTAAAGATAAAGGGGCTAAAACTATTCTAACGGTCCCCTTTGTGGCAAAAGGGAAAGTGTTTGGTGTGGTTGTCTTGATAAGCTCTAAACTTAAGGAGACCAGTTTGGAGGAGAATGAGTTTCTGGAAGCTATTGGTCAACAGGTGGGGATGGCGATAGATAATATCAATCTCCTCACCGGATGGACAAAGAAAGCGCATGATCTTTCCCTGCTTCTGGAGACCTCCTCTACTTTCTCCGCCAGTTTGAATCTGAATCAGGTATTGGAGATTTTGACCCAGAGGATGATTAAAATTCTGGACGCAAACTTTTGCTACACCGCACTGGTGGACGGGGGAAGTAAAGACATGGTATTTGAGATTTTTGCCCCTGACCAGCCAGGCGCGTCACCAATTGAAAATCCCGCCCGAGGCGGGATTGAAAAAGGAGAACGGATCAGAGCCGAACATCTGCCACTTCATCATAAGGTGATCCAAACCGGCAGGATGGTTAAGATAAGTCAAAGAGATCAGCTCACAGCATCTGAAAAACAGCTTCTCCCTCTGGATGAAGAAAGTGAGGTTATCTTAATGCCGCTTTCCATTGGAGCAAGGGTGTTGGGAATGGTGGGAGTGGGACTCCGGGCTGCAGGTAAGCTCAATTTCGAAAATCTCAAATTGTGCAGATCCATAACCTCTCAGGCGGCTATTGCAGTTGAAAATGCCCGACTTTATGAGGATATCAAGCAAAAAGCTGACGAGGTCTCCTCTTTATACCAGGTGGCACAGAGGCTATCCTCCATTTTGGATTGGGATGAGTTGTTGGACCAGATTTTGAAAGTCACTGTGGAATCTTTTGGTTATCTCAATTGTGCCATCCTTTTGGTGGATAAAAGGAAAAAGGAGCTGTTTGTTAAAGCCGCCTCTGGATTCCCGGACGAACTGATAAAGAACTTTAGAATGAAAATAGGAGAGGAGGGCATTACCGGATGGGTAGCACAAACAGGAGAACCTTTGGTGGTGGGAGATGTTTCAAAGGATGACAGGTACATCATGGGAATAAAGGAATGCAAATCCGAGGTGGCGGTTCCTGTGAAATTGAAAGGAGAGATCATCGGGGTTCTGGATGCGGAAAGCGACAAGCTCTTTGCTTTCGGAGAGAAAGACGTGCGGATACTTTCCCAACTTGCTTCTCAGATCACGGTGGTTCTGGAGAATTCCCGTCTGTTTTCAGAGGAGAGGAAGAGATCAATGCAGGTAGCTTTAATCAATGATGTGGGCAGAAAGGTGGTTTCCACTCTAAATCTGGATAAACTTCTTAAGACCGCCATAGAGACCATTCAACTCGGTTTCAGATACGATCATATCTCGTTGTTTCTTGTGGAGGAATCCTCTGGGGATTTGATATTGAATACCTGCTGCGGCAAGTCCTGCCATGCAGTTAAACCGGGCTATCGTCTGAAAAAGGGTGTAGGGATGGTGGGCAGAGCGGCTAAGTCCGGTAAGACCACCCTGTGTAATGACGTCGCCGGTGAGCCCACCTACATTCCTGCCATCGATGCCACCCGATCAGAACTTTCAGTTCCCATCAAAAGTGGGAAGAAGATAATGGGAGTGCTGGATGTGGAGAACTTTGCCAAAGAGACCTTCGATGAGCAAGACGTGGCGGTTTTGGAAACTTTAACCGATCTTTTGGCCACCGCCATCAATAACACCAAGCTTTATGAGGAGACCAGAAGAAAAGCGTACCGTTTGGAATTGACCGATCAGATAAATCGAGCCATCAGTTCCACTCTGGATCTTAAAAGTATCTTTCATGTGGTCTCAAGGGAGTTGAACAAGGTTATAGAATATAACAGAATCAGCCTGAATTTCTGGCATCCGGAGGAACGTCTCTTTGAAGTGAAGATGAGTTTTTGCCCGGATGCAAATCTCAGTCCGGGGAATCACAAGAGCATTCCTGCCGATGAGACCAACATGTATGATGTAGTTCAGACCAAGAAGCCATATTACCTGGCTAAGTTGGTTTTGGAACCTGGCTCCAAACCCATGGATCGGCTGATTTTTTCAGAAGGAATGAGATCTTACATTTTAATTCCCATCATAGATAACCTGAAGATTATCGCAATCCTGAGTCTGGAGAGCAAAAAAGAACAAGGTTTTAGTGCAGATCAGATGGAACTCTTAGAGTCGGTTGGCAGTCACCTCTCCGTGGCTATACAAAATGCCAGGTTATTTTCTGATCTTCAAAGGGCTTATCAGAACCTAAAAGGCACCCAGAGTCGCATGATCCAGATTGAAAGATTTCGTGCCGTCGGCGAAATGGCCGGTGGGGTAGCCCATGATTTTAATAATATCTTGGCTTCCATTTTAGGCAGGGTCCAGCTTCTTCTGATGAAGTTGAAAAAGGAGGGAGCGAGTCTCCCAGGGGAGATGGTAAAAAGCTTGCAGATAATAGAGAAATCCGCCACAGATGGAGCCAAGATATTGTCCAGACTGCAGGAGTTCACCACAGCAAAGCCGGATACTGAATTTTGTCCCACAGACCCAAACCAATTGGTTGAGGATTCCCTAAAGTTGACCAGGACTCACTGGAAGGACAAAGCTCTTTTTTCCGGACGCCAAATAGAGGTAAAGACGGAACTGAAGGCGAAAGGTAGGGTCTTAGGAGATGCCACCGAGCTTAAGGAGGTTTTAACTAATTTAATTCTCAACGCGGTGGATGCCATGCCAAAAGGGGGAACCTTGACCCTGAAAACTGAAGAAGATGAAAAATCCATTTTTCTAATTGTAGAGGACACCGGCGTGGGAATGACCGAGGAGGTCAAAAACAAAATCTTTGTTCCGTTTTTTACCACCAAAGGGAAAGAGGGAACCGGTCTGGGTTTGAGTCTGGCTCACCGGATCATCACCCGCCATCAGGGGGAGATCACCACAGAGAGCCGCCCCGGCTCAGGAAGCAGTTTTACCATAAAACTGCCCAGATGTGACCTGGTGGAAGAAAAGCAAACACCGGTTAAGTTTAAAGGTGAAAGCGCTCATGTCTTGGTTGTGGAGGATGAGAAAAACATACAAGAGATTTTAGAAGAGATACTTTCCACGGTGGGACATAGGGTTACTCAGGCGGCAACAGGCGAGGAGGGGGTGGAACTTTTCAGGAAGCAAAAACCGGATATAGTTATAACTGATTTAGGACTCCCGGGAATGTCCGGCTGGGATGTGGCGAAGAAAATCAAAGCTTTTGATCCTCTCACTCCGGTGATACTTTCCACCGGCTGGGGAGTAAAGCTGGGCCAGATAGAGGAGCACAAGCAGAACATAGACCGGATCATAAGCAAACCTTTCAATATGGAGCAGATTTTGAATTTGATCTCCGAGCTATTGGCTCGAAGGAAAACCGAAAGCGTAAATGCTTAGTCATAAAATAATCTTGGGTAAAGAGTAAATCATCGAAGAAAGTGCATCAGTTGAGGATAATCTTGGAAATCAAGGATTTATGTTTGCTTTTTTAAATTTGTAATAGTCACTACTTAACCTGACAATTCCACGCTTTGTTTTTCTCTCCGTAAGGTCGAATCGATCATCTTCTCAAAGCGATACTGGCCGGTGTGAGTCCTGAGTCGCTTGCAGTCCAAAAGCCAACTGCCCAAATCAGACATTACCAATCGGGAGAGTAATTTAGAAAGTGGTTGACAGGGTTGCATAAATGATTATTATGCCATAAATGAATAGAATGGATTCCCCCAGAAATCGGAGGCAGGCAATATATGGTGGGGTATCTTGGGTGGGGAGTGAATGATGCAGGCGATATGGAGTGAAGCGACAAAAGTCGTATTAGGTTAGGAGCCCTGTGCTCCTTACACTATTCTAACCCCCTTTTATCCCCCCTTGTCAGGGGGGATGTTTTTTGTCCCCCTGATAAGGGGGACTACAGGGGGTTCCGGTTCTGTCAGGTTTTGCGCCGTAGGCGTGTGACCTAACAGTCTTGCAATCAGTTGTAGCTCAGGAGCCCCGTGCTCCTGACACTATTCATTTTTCAGGTGCGGATGGCACCTGAACTACGAGGCTAATGCGCATGTTTTTTATTCTATCAAGTCAGTCCTGTTTGGGGTGTTATACCAAACCATATAATCATTGTTAGAACTTTCAACGAATATGACCAGCATTTCAAGTGAAAAGCCCCTGGAGACAAATTGAGATTTTCGTGATGGAACTCAAACTCATACCCCATAAAGAGGTCTCCGATTATTTACGAGGAAATGAGGTCGTTAACCTGTTTCCTCTGTATGTGTGTCAACAAAAGCCTGATGCTACCTCGCCCATTGTCGTTCATGATTCCAGAATTGTCGGCACGGTAATAAATGGGAAAGAATTTGGCATTCAGCCCATCTCTACTTTTTGGTTAGTGGCTAATACCCGGGACACAGCGTCCCTCCTGCTCAATCACACAAGACACCAGCATGGAACTGAGATAAATATCAATTTCCCTCTCCAGTATTACGATTTGGTGCATCAGACCTTTCCGACTCGGACGATTACGATTGATCATCTGTATGTGCTCATTCCCTCAAAATTCCAGAAACACAAAAGTCCGTATCCGATCACCCTGTTAACCCCAACACTCCTGAAGCAGGTGATGATCCCAGAAGAGTTGAACTCCTTGATAGGTGATCCTCATGATCTAGAAGAGGTGATGCCTTTTTATGGCATGATCCAAAAGAATCAGATCGTTGCCATCGCAGAGACTTCCGTGGATATCGGGACATGTGCTGCGATACAGCAAGTGTATACTTTGAAACGCTATCGAGGACATGGATTCGGAAAATCCATAATCAGTACCGTTTCAGAAATTCTGATCGAGCAGAATAAACTCCCGATTTACTGGGTGGCTGAACAGAATATTTCGTCCATCCGCCTTGTTCAAAAACTTGGGTTTGAATTACTCATCCGATTGGGATGCATGGAATCATGATGCCACAGTCCCTGAATTTACTTTTCAGAATGCGATACTTGCCTATTATAATTAGTAATTACTGAAGTAGGTCAGTTCGTAGGTCAAGCATGGCGTAGCCTGCTTGACGAAAAAGATCTGCGCTCCCTTGCCTCCGGTGAGCTTGATCGTTATCATCCTATGGCCTCATGGTGGACTAAACCCCATTCTGACACCTAGTCCGCAGTCTCTCTTGCCACCAGGAGCAAATTCGCCTTGTCTTTAATGGTGAAAAGGATAGCTCCACCATTTATGAGAGATGAATATATGATACATGCACTAAAAAAAATTAAAAACAACCACCAGTAAGTCCAGTAAGTCCAG
>JAGMFA010000006.1 GCA_023127875.1 Candidatus Zixiibacteriota bacterium | reverse complement strand
GTGTTAACTTATTTAGTTGAAGACCTTCAGGGTGCGCAAAACACACCAAAACTGAAATTGTGACACACCCTCTTCATGGAGAGGGGTTTACCCTGCCCTTCAGTCCTGAGACCTCAGGGTCGAAGGAAAGGGATTCCCCTCGATCCTGAGATCTTCGGGATCGAAGGACACCCTGAAGGGGACAAAGGGGGAGAGGCTATCAATATCCAAAACAATACAAAAAACCGTCCTCTGAGGCGATGTAGATTTTACCTTGATGATAGGCAGGTGAAGATGAGAGCATCCCTTTGGTTTGATGTTTCCACAAAAGCTTCCCGGTAAAGCGATTCAGAACGTAAAAATTGCCATCATACGATCCAAAGAATAGCTTGTCACCTACGGCGATGGGAGAGGAGCGGATCAGCCCCTCGGTTTTAAATTTCCAGCTAAGTTTTCCGGTCCTCTGATTCACCGCATACATGAAATAATCATTTGATCCAATATAGGCCAGACTTTCAGCAACCACGGGAGATGAATACACATCAGCTTGGGTCCTAAATTTCCATACAAGTGAACCGTCTTTTAGACTAACCGCATAAAGATTTCCATCAACTGAGCCAAAGAATACCATTTCATTCTTTATGGCCGGAGAGGTGTAGATGGCACCTTCAGCTTTGAATTTCCATTTTTCCTCTCCGCTCTCTCTGTCCAAAGCATATAAGTAGCCATCAGTTGATCCCAAACAGATTACTCTTTCATCTGAGGTGGATAAAGACAAACCGTCGCAGGCTGGGGTGGATATGATGGAAGCTGAAGTCTCAAATTCCCACTTCACCTCACCCGTGTCTTTATTCAAAGCCCACAAGATACCGGAGCTTGATCCTACAAAGATTTTGTCTCCACATATGACGGGAGATGAGGACATATCCCCTAATTTCTTTTTCCACAAAACCTTTCCGGTTCGCAGATTTAAGGCAAAGAGAGTTTCTTTTCCTTTGTCCAGACCAAAATAAATTCTACCATCCTCCCCGCAGGCTGAGGTGGAGATAGGAGAAGAGACCTTGTAGACTCCCAGATCCTTCCCGGAGAGTGCATCGAGAAAATGCACTCTTTTATCCAGCGATCCGATGACCACAATCTTGCCAATTATTACCGGGGAGGACTTTATCGGTCTTTTAGCATTATATTTCCATAAAAGCTTGTTCGGAACGCCAATGGCCGAAGGAATATATGCGGTATTCTGGCAATCTCCCCGGAAACTTCTCCAGCCGGGCAAATCAAAGGAGCCAAGCTTTTTGAATTTAAGCCCACCGGCACATGAAACCGCAAGAAGCAAAACCAAAAAAAGGAGGTGAGGAAAAACGAATTTTCTCATCAAAAGCTCCATCCGAAGAAGAAGTCAAAATCGGTCTTTTTGTTTATCTTCTTGAAGTCGGTGGTTCGAGAGATATCAAAACGAAGGACCATGATATACCCCAAGCTTATCCTGGCTCCGATTCCAAAGCTTCCATAAAGTTGATCAAATTCATCCTCCCAGGCATTCCCTGCGTCGAAAAATAAAGCTCCCCTGATCGCATGGAAAGATATTTTACCAAAGGGAAAACCTATGGAGAGATTGTCGATCAGAGGATATCGCAATTCGTTATTGAGCAAAATCAGATGTCTTCCATAAAATGCTCTTCGGTCGTAACCTCTCAAAGACCAGCTTCCTCCCAGATATAATCTCTGGGGCTCTTTGCCGGAAGATGTGAAGCCCGTAACTCTTAAAGCGTAGCAACTATTCTTTTTTAATCGAATATATTTTCTGAAATCGCACAGGACAAGTTTGTTATACGCCTTACCTTTATTCAAATTCATGGTAAGACCCAGGGTGAAGTTGAATCTGGTGCCATCGATGGGTCCCACATAGTCCCAGATGCTGGTGTCGAAAACCCAGGAGATATAGTTGGTGGATAAAAGCGCCTTTCTTTCTCTGTTTTGAATGTAAACGTCCCGATCAGACTGACGCAAGAAAAAGCTAGCATCCACTCGTTTGAACTTGGACAGCGGATAGCTTGCCATAACCAGCCCTCCATATTGCCTTTCTGTATAGAAGCCAGAATATTCATCGTAATACTCATCCTTAAGATGGTAAAGCCCATATCCATAGTTGACGCGATGGGCTTTGTTAACATAGGTCACGCCAAAATTGAAGCTGGAGAAGAAATCATCCGTAGAGCGGGCACTGTTGCCCAGAAGGATGAAATATTGATGGTTGCCCAACATATCGGTGAAAGCCGCCTGAAATCCTCCCACCGTCCCGTAAACCGCATCATACGATATGACCGATTGAGCGATGTCAAAGGAGAATCGGTTCTTATATTTCACCGACCTTCGCTCCTGATCCCCCTTAATCTTTTTTGGTTTCCATCCAAGTTCAGATGTATGAACGGACAAGTTTGTCGGCTCGGAGAAATCAGCATAGTCGACCACAACAGTATCCAAACTGATCTTGTGTATCTGAAAGCCGTATCTTTCATAAGCGGTGAAGAAAATGGTCTTGCCGTCTGAAGAGAAGCTGGGGTCAAATGCTCCGGTCAAGAAGGAGGTAAGCTGGCTGATTTGAGAAGAGTCGTTTTCTAAAGGGAGTGATAGAAGATAAAGATCGTATGAACCATTTCGATCAGACGAAAAGACCAAACTTGTGCCGTCCGGGGACCAATCCGGTGCCAGATCACGGTGTGCACCAGAGGTCAAAGGGGTGATTTTATTTTCTGGAAGGGTTAAAAGAAAAAGGTTTAGAAAGCCTTCTTCTCCCCAGGTCCCCCGATCAGAAACAAAGGTGATGCATTCCCCATCCGGCGACCAGTTGGGATCCTTCTCCTCATAAATGTCATTAGTCAACCTGGTTAGAAGCTGACTCTGAAGGTCATACAAATAAAGATCAGAATATCCATTCTTGGCAACTCCCACCAAAGCTACCTTCTGTCCATCTGGAGACCAACTTGGGGAGGAAAGCTCAATTAGGTTGCCAAATCTCTTTTTCTCTATGATCTTTCTCTGCGCTATATCATAGACATATAGCACGTCCTTCTCGTGGCTTTTGGAGACAAAAGCGATCTTACCATCTTTGGAGACCCCGATCTTGCTTTTCAGAAGGTGTAAGGATTCAAACTGGGGCGATCTTTCCCCTTTGATCAAAGTAACTGATTTTTCCTTCTCCCCTTCCGGCGACATCATCAATATGGAGGAGTACCCCAATTTGTTGGATTTGAACACCACCCATTCTTGATCGGAGAATAAAACCGGCTCTGGCTTTATGTTTATCCCATCAAAGGTGAGTTGGGTGGAAATTCGACTGGGAAGATCTTTGGTCTCTATATCGGGGAAATATCTTTTCCTCAAAGAATACTCCCATTCATCCCACACATCTTTCAAACTTTTGTTGAAGGTTAGTCGAAAGATTTCACTGAAGCTGGTTGCCCTCCAGTAATTTTCAAAAAGCAATCCTATCTTATCATCCCCATATTCTTTCTCCAGATGAGCACAAAACGCCTCTCCGATTTTGTACATCAAGAAGGTTCCATATACCTGATAGACGTCTTCCAACCGGAGAAACCTTCCAGAGATGACTAAATCTCTGATCATCATATCTGATTCGCTATCCCACTTTCTGGACCAGTGTTCAGCCAAACCCTCCTCAAACCATAGGGGCAATCTATTATAGTTCAATCTTCGGTGAGCCTTCATCACATAAGGAATCTTGTGCATGATGAAGGCGTGAACCATCTCATGTTGGATCACCCTGGCAAAATTTGAATATGAGCCGTTAAAGGGGATAACCATACGCCCCTTCATGAATTCGGTGAAGCCACCAACGTTTTCCGGAAGAAGGGAGGGAATGATATTAGTCTGGGCAAAATAGTTGGGAGAGCTGTAGACCACTAAGGGAAATTTTCTTTTTATACGATGATTGAACTTATTCTCCAAAAACCGGTAACTTTCCTCTGCACAGTTGGCAGCTATCTGGGCAATCTCCTTCTCCTCTGAATAAAAATAGATCTCAAAATGCTGAGTGGTCAAAACCTGCCAATCGAAATTGGTGTACTGAACCTTGTTTTTTCCAAAGTAGTATTGTCCATAGGAAGAACCGAAGAGCAAGAAAAATATGATTATAAGAAGAATTAGCCTTTTCATCTTTTTAAGATACAAAATCTCAACTGAAAAAACAACCCTTAAGAGTCAGAGGCTTGCGTTCGTCGACGTAATGGGACTGGTCTGCCCAAAGAGAGTGAACTTCCCACTTCCTTGAATAGGTGGTGAAATTCTGCAAAAGAGGGATCGGAATCTGATCCGAAATCACAGGGTCTTTGTGGAAATAAAGACATCCGTCGGTGTTTCACTAAAAAGGTAATTGCAGGTTTTAACCTACGTAAATTCCTTTTACATATCCGGCCATCCATATTTAATTTAGAGCTTCAGCTTACCACCTTGGTTTCCAGACTTTTCTTCTCCTGCGCACTCTTGGAAATCTTATTCCTGCTTTCTATCATCTTAAGCGCCCGATTAGCAGCCTCCGTCACTTTGTCCTTCACCAAGAGGTTCATTAAACCTTTCCCTCTTTGTTTTACGAATTTTTCAATCTCATATGCTAATTCAGAAGAACCTATTTCCCCCAGGATGTTTAAGATGGTGATCTTGATCTCATCCTTTTGTTTGGGCGCCAGATGCTTTATACCCTCCTCTTCCCGGAGAAGCTTTAATAAAAACTCAGGCGACTCCTCTCCGCCGATTTTGCCGATGGCGGTAAGAGTAATGATCTTATCTTTCCGGTTATGTCTAAGATGCTCCATCAGGGGTTCCAAACAACTTTTATCACCCAGTGCGGTCAGAGAGATGATGGCCCTTCTCCGCACCTCCTTATCCTCGTCCTTTAACAAGGTTAAAAGGACATCCACCGATTCCACTCTGCCAATCTTCTCCAAGGCTTTAACCACTTCCAACCTCACTCTTATGTCCGGGTCCTTGCCAAGTTTTGACAAGGTCTGTACGCTTTCCTCATCCGGTATATTCCCCAGAACGTAGATGGAGTTCCGCACCTTATACCACTGTGCATCTACCAGAAGTTGAGTCTCCTTTTTTCGGATGAAGGTCCCGGGATTGGAGAGAAGAACAGAAAGAGCGGATACTGAGCTTTTCCCCAGCCGACTCAGCACCCTCAATGCGCTTATCCGGGTGGTTCTGTCGTCCAAAGTGAAAATATCAGTAAGTCTCTCTGCCACCTTATCCTTGTCCAGGGATTCTAAAACCTCTTCAGATAGCTTTATATTTTGAAAGGGAACTCCTTCTTTCATCTGGGAAGTTAAGATAGCAATTGTGGAGTCATCGGAGACCTCTTGGATGAAATGCTGGGCGATATTTTTCATCTCTTCAGGATAATTTACCTCCGGGCTCAAACGAGCACTGTATTCCAGCAAGATATCATGTGCCTCCTTGAACTTTTGGCGCTGAATCATCTCTAAAAATATGATCTTCAAAAGTTGGGAGCAGTCCCTCATGATGTCAACTGGAAGGTGCCGGTCTTTGATTTTCTCATATAATCTGTCCTTAACGTATGTGAATTCAAATTCCATCCTCTCTTGAACGAAGTGACTCAATGCTTTTTCTAAGACGGAGACGGAAAGACTTCTGGTCTCGCTGTTTTTCGAATCAAGCTTGGAAAGAAGCTTGCCTAAGGCATACGATTTTATTTCCTTCTCCTCTGAGCTTATCACCCTTTGCCACAGGAACATAAACTTGTCAAAATCCACCTCCTCGGTCCCTAATCTCTCTATCATCTTCATCAACTCATCCAAAACCTCCTGACTTTTGAGCCATTTTTCGTCAAAGAGGAAGTCTAAATGCTTTTTCTCTATTATCCCGTGCTCGGTGAGCATCTTCTTTACCTGTGGCAGAAGCTTTCTCTTCTCCCTGTCTTGGAGAAGCTTATTCACCAAATCCACCACCTCGTTTAGTGCAGGGCCTGAATCTTTTGATTCAGGTTTCTTCAAATTCTGCTCCAAACTGGACGCCAAAAGGCCCAAGACTTCGTCATCCGAAAGATTTTTTATATGCTTTCCTATCTCCTCGGTCAACTGGCTTAAGTCTGTCTCAGCGCTAAATCCTTCCGCAAAACTTTTCTTATCCACCGATTTGTTCAAAACGATATCTCTCACTAAATCAGGGTTATCTCTCATGATATTAGAGATTTGAGCTTTCAGATCCGCTCCCTCAACCACCTCCGCTTTTACCACCACCTCATCTTCAGTCACCAGCTCATACTTGAGCTGATCCACCTTTATTGATTGGATATGGTTTCTTTTTATAAACTCAGGAAGGCTAATTGAATGGGTATCCTTACCCAATGGTTTCACAAAGAAGCTCAAGAATGTGCCGAATTCTTCCTTGGTGAGACTTTTGGTAAAGGTTAAGCTACTTATATTCTCGTTCTCAAACTCCTCCAGGAACCTTTTTAGAAGATCCGTACCCTCGATGTTTTTTCCGTTGATTATGATTTTGTCTTCCACCCGGCTGATGATGAAGTGATCAGTCTCTTTGAACACCTCTCGCAAAGCGGAGAAGGGCTTCTCCATCGCCTGGATGGTAGCCGGATGTCCGGAGGGATACATCTCCAATCTCCGGATGGCTCCATTCATCTGCTTTAACACAAGACCATAATCTGGCGGCTTCGTGACAGTTTCCATAGGTTAAACCGAAAAGTTCATGGATTCAAACAGAATTCGCCTCTAACCCTGTAAGAAAGAAAAAATCAATCGAGCCCCCCCTTCTGTTATAATCGACACGATTCCTGTTAGTTTTAAAATAAAAAACCACTCAGCTATCAATCTACTTAGAAATCAATTGTCCGAAATCCCCGCCGTTGGCGGGGGATTTCGGACCTACAAATGCCCCGTCCAGGCTTGTGCGCAGTGGTGAACGTTTTGGTCAAAAAAGCAAGACCACATACCATTTTGCTCCTTTCGTTTATGGAAATGTTTAAGAGTAAAGACATTGGGATTAACCTCGGTGTTAGCCCTTATAAGGGCGCGTGAAAGTCGATCTTACGATGGGGCCAGGTTAAAGGAACTGTTGAAAAACCCAAACTGGAGTGCCCGTATGGGCGGTTTTCCCTGGAGTTTAAGTGCCGGTGGCATAAGAACTTCTATATTTCAAGAAACCGCGAAAGCAAGCTTTCGCACTCCGAAAGCACTTTTTCAACAATCCCGTCATGGTTTACACTGAGGACAAACAAAGTTATGGGATAGCCCAAAAGGTTATCCCGTAGCTTTATATAAAGCCTGCTTATTTGCTCTGCGAGGATGTTATCATCCTCGCTAAGTTGTTGAACAACTTGTCCACAGGATCCGTAGGAGGGGGATGATAACATCCCCCAAGAGCGGAAACAACTTTACACACAAATTCAAACATTACCTCCCTAAAAATTTTTTCAAATTTTCCTTGACAAAGAAACTTTTTGTGTTTAATTGCGTATTAACATGAACACAAAGTGTTAGTCTCAAGCTCAACGGAGGTGGATTTTTAAATGTGGTTTAAACTGCTTTTACTTAATTGCCCGGTACAGGGGAATAGTATGCCCATTTTCGTCTCCACCTTCAGGCGAAGGAGGCTACTCTGAATAGGATATTTGATAAAGAATTAAAAAAAACCGTGACCTATCCAGAGTAGGTCACGGTTTTTTATTTATGATGAAAGGAAAAGAGATGAACTTTGCAGTAGAAACTTTCGATCTGAATAGAACTTTTAAGCTAAAAAAAGTAAAGAATAAAAAAGCAAACGGCAACAACAATGGTAAGTTGATTGCACTGGAGAACGCCAACATAAAGATTCATCAGGGCGAGCTGTTTGGTCTTTTAGGGCCTAACGGTGCGGGCAAGACCACCCTGATAAAGATCCTTTCCACCCTGCTTTTGCCCAACTCCGGGACCGCCCTGGTGGATGGAATAGACGTGGTTAAATATCCGGAAAAGGTGCGACGGAAGATCAACATGGTGTCCGGGGGCGAGCAGTGCGGCTATGGAATCTTAACGGTTAGGGAGACTTTGTGGATGTTCTCTCAATTTTATGGCATCCCTAACAAAGTTGTCCATCCAAGAATTGATGAGCTTTTGAAGATTTTGAAAATGGAGGAATTTGCCAGAACCAAGATCGGTAAGCTTTCCACCGGACTCAGGCAGAAGTTGAATTTCATGCGCGGTTTTGTCTGCGATCCCAAGATCATGTTTTTGGATGAGCCTACCCTGGGTCTGGACGTGCAGATCGCCCGGGACGTGAGAGCCTACATAAGAACCTGGATGAAAGAAAATCTGGAAAGGACTGTTCTTCTAACCACACACTATATGGCAGAGGCAGAAGAACTCTGCGACCGGGTGGCTATCATTGACAAGGGAAAGGTTCTGGTATGTGATACGCCGCAAAATCTTAAAAAATCTTTAGCCGGAGAGGCGGTATTTCGTATTGAGGTTCCTTTATGCGTAAACGGAATCGAGAAGTTTGGTCAAATTTCTGGGGTAAAGCAGTTTGCCTATGAGCACAAGAGCCACTTAGGAAGGACCGAACTGAAGTTCATCCTGGAGGAGGAATCTGCCATCTCCAACGTAACTGAATCCTTAAGTGGCAATGGTTCCAAGATAATCTCTCTTTCCAAGATGGAGCCGAGCTTGGAAGACGTTTTCGTGGCGCTGGTAGGAAGAGGATTGAAGAATGAAAACTGATCTTAAAACTAACGTAAAGGCGATAATCGCTCGCTCCTATGTGCGGATAGTGGCCGCTAATCGGGAGCCGAGCTGGTGGTTCACCGAGACCTTGCTTCCTATCTTAAGTACCGCCGCCTATGTTTATGTCTACAAAGCCTTGAATGCTCCGGAGGAATACACCGGATTTGTCATCCTGGGCGGCACCATGAGCGCCTATTGGATACACGTCCTATGGAGCATGGCGGCTCAGTTCTACTGGGAAAAGGAGATAGGGAATCTGGAGTTATATATGATCGCTCCCATCTCCAGAATGTCCATACTCTTAGGCATGGCGTCAGGCGGAATGTTTCTGGCTACCACCAGAGCAGTCTTCATCTTTCTGGTGGGGAGCTTGATCTTTAAGGTGAATTTCGCCATAATAAGCCTGCCCAAGCTATTTGCGGTCTTCGTCTTGACTTTGATCGGCTTATACGGACTGGGCATGCTCTTCTCGTCGCTGTTCATGCTTTATGGAAGAGAAGCCTGGCATGGTGTTACGCTTTTGCAGGAGCCGGTTCATCTTCTGTCAGGATTTTTCTTCCCGGTGAAAAACTTGGGTTTCGCTGTGGCCTTGGGAGCTTCCTTAATTCCCATGACTCTGGGTCTGGATGCCATGAGACAGCTTGCCTTCAAGGCTGGGCCAAAATCCGGATTCATTAATGTGAATGTGGAGATAGGTGCTCTGGTGGGATTATGTGTATTCTTTCTGGTGATCTCCAAGTATGCTCTAGAGCTCATGGAAAAATTAGGCAAAAAAGAGGGGAGATTGACTTTAAGATGGCAGTAAGAATAGTTTCACCCTCCCTTTTGTTCCCTCCAGTCGAGGGAGGGAAAAATCAATTCCCTCCCCCTTGACGGGAGAGGGCTAGGGTGAGGGTGATGCAGGCCAAAGAGTCGTGGGCCGTGGACATCGAAAGCAACGTTTGAGGGAATCATGACAAACATTCTTAAGAGAGCCAAAGAAAACATACGAACCATAAAAACCGCTGGTCAGTTGGGATGGGCTATGGAGTCCAACTGGACCGATCCTTTTCTTTTCGCTATCTACTCCATCGTCCGACCTCTGGCTTCGTCCCTTATTCTGGTGGTGATGTATTATGTCATAACCAGAGGAAAGACCGCTCTGGATCTGTTCGCATACATCTATGTGGGAAATGCATTCTTTATGTATGTGATCAACGTGCTATTCGGGATCAGTTGGGTTATCCACGAGGATCGGGATCATTATCAGATGATCAGATACATCTACATATCTCCGATCAGAATGTATTATTACCTATTTGGTCGGGGCATTGCCAAGATGGTCCTGACCACGGTGGCGGTAATCATCACCATGGCTTTTGGCATGCTGGTGTTAAAGATACCGGTTAACCTGCTTGCCGTTAACTATCCTTTGCTTCTCTTCTCTGTGGCAGCAGGCATCTTCATCATCACCTGTTTGGGCATACTTCTGGCTGGAGTAAGCATGGTCACGGCGCATCACAGCTATGCCTTGACCGAAGGGATAGCGGGACTTTTCTATCTTGCCTGCGGTGCCATCTATCCCATAGACATCCTGCCCGTTTGGCTGCAGTATCTGTCTAAGGCGCTGCCCTTAACCTATTGGCTGGAGCTGGTGAGAAGGTCGATTCTGGGGAAAAGCCTCAGCCCCACTTTGAGTGGATACTCCAACTTTCAGTTGATATTGATAATGGCGGCAACCACGCTTGCTTTGGCTTTGTTTTCCCATTGGATTTACCGATCTATTGAGTACATAGCCCGGAAATACGGAAAGATAGATCAGCTTACTAATTATTAATTGAGACAGAGACTTCTGAAAAAGTGCGCTTCAAAAGGAACAAACAAAATATTTTGCTATTGTAGTTGCCCAATTTATTGGGCTTTTGGGGAGCTCGATAAATCGAGCAACTACAATCAAGGTACTTTTTCAGAGCTCTCAAGACAAGAGGGTTGATAGGTTAGAGAGTTTAAAGGAAAAATCTGACTGTTTAAAATGATTGGGGTGTAGCAGAGAGGCAATGCACCCGGCCGTTAACCGGAAAAATCGGAGGTTCGAATCCTCCCGCCCCAGTGATAACTAATTCTTGTTTCCAGCTTCCCGTTGGTGTTTTTCACCAACGGGATAGGCTGTTGCGGTTGGTCAGGAAGACCAACCACAAGCAGGAAATACTGTGACTGTTTTTACCTCTCCCCCTATATCCCCCTCTCCATTTTATGGAGAGGGGGACCGAGGGGGTGAGGTCATGAAAACAAGAACCCAACGAGGTGAACCATGACTGAAGGTAGGAAAGTCAGAATCAGGGCGCTGGAAAAAACGGATATAGACGAAATCATGAAATGGATAAACGACCCGGAAGTGATGCAGAACCTGCTCATGAGGTATCCGGTTTCCAGATATCAGGAAGAAAAGTGGATTGAAAAGGCGCTGGATGACAGCAACCCGAGAAATAAGGTTTTCGCACTCGAGACAAAAGACGGAGTTTATCTAGGTGGCATAGGGCTGAATGCCACCAACTGGGAAAATCGCAATGCCGAAGTGGGCATAGTTATAGGAAAAAAGGAACATTGGAATAAAGGATATGGAACCGATGCCATGATGAGCATCCTGGATTTTGCCTTCAACCAGATGAATCTGCATCGTGTATATCTGCGAGTGTTTGAGTACAATCTGAGAGGGATAAAATCGTATGAAAAGTGCGGCTTCAAGAAAGAGGGAATCCTAAAAGGAGAATTCAAAAAAATTCCAAATAACTGATAAATCAGGCAACGTTTTAAACAAGAAAGGAAGCCAACCCTTTTTCTGGTAGTTAGCGATTCTTAAATAGCTATGGAAAACAACGTTGCTTTAGCTCTCATTTTAACCACTCTGGCTGGGCTGTCCACCACCTTGGGTAGCCTGTTGGGACTTGTGGTTAGTAAACCCGGACCCCGCTTTATGAGCGCCACATTGGGGTTTTCTGCCGGGGTGATGGTGATGATTTCCTTTGTTGAACTTTTGCCGGGAAGCATTGAGTCGATCGGATTTGCTTACGCCCACTTCGGCTTTTTCATCGGAATCATGGTCATATTTTTGGTTGATTTTTCCCTACCTCACCAATGGGCAGGTCACTATGACCGACCTGAGGACAAAAAAGATAGCAAGCTTTTGCGGATGGGTATGATGGTCGCCTTAGGAATAGGGATTCATAACTTTCCGGAGGGGATGGCTACATTTGCCGGAACTCTGAAAGATACCAACTTGGGAATAGCCATAGCAGTGGCTATAGCCATCCATAACATTCCGGAAGGTCTGGCTGTATCCACCCCAGTTTACGCCGCTACCAAAAGTCGAGGTAAGGCTTTTCTCTGGTCCTTTCTATCAGGTGTAGCAGAACCTGTGGGAGCCGGCGTTGCCGCAGTTTTCCTCCTTCCCTTTCTAACGCCAACTCTTTTAGGCTGGCTTCTGGCATTCGTTGCCGGAGTTATGGTCTTCATCGCATTCGACGAGCTTGTCCCCACCTCCCACTCCTATGGGCAGGAGCACACGGCTATACTGGGGGTGGTCTTGGGGATGGCAATCATGTCGTTAAGCTTGTGGATGTTGAAATAAAACAGTCCCTCCTCTGTTTGTAGAACTTCGAACACCTTTCACCCCCCTAAAGAATCAGATAAACTTCTGGACAAAAACAGTCAACTAATATAAATTGAAACTCATAAAGATTGAGTCTATTGCAAAAAATCTTCGTGGAATAAATCAGGAGGATAAAACATGAATGGAGACGACAAAAATTTAATTATCATTGGCGGGGGACCGGCAGGATACGTGGGAGCCATTAGGGCAGCACAGTTGGGTGCCAATGTGACCTTAGTGGAAAAACAGGAGGTGGGTGGAACATGCTTAAACGTGGGATGTATTCCCACCAAGGTATTGACCTCCGCGGCTTATACCCTTTCTACATTAAAGCATGCCGGACGATGGGGACTCAAAGTTCATGGAGTAGATCTGGACTTTTCCATGTTGATGAAAAGAAAACAGATGGTGGTAAACCGATCGGTCACCGGGGTGAAAACTTTGCTTAAAACACGTGGGGTGAATTCGATCAAGGGAACGGCTACCTTTCTGGATGAAAAAACAGTTGAAGTGAAAATGAGAGATGGTGCAATAGAAAAATTAGAAGCAGATAAGTTCCTTATCGCCACCGGCTCGATCCCTATTCAACTTCCCATTCCGGGAATAGAATCAGAAGGTGTGATAGACAGCACCGGAGCTTTGTCTTTGACCTCCGTTCCAAAGAGCATGCTGATTATAGGAGGTGGAGTTATAGGATGTGAATTTGCTTATATCTATCATTCTTTTGGTGCGCAAATCATCATAGTGGAGATGCTTCCTCAGATTATCCCCGGAGAAGATGAGGAAATTGTCGCCAGCTTAAGGAACTCCATGGAAAGATCGGGAATCAAGATATTCACCCACTCCAAAGTTTCGAAAATAGCGCCAGCCAAAGAGGGTAGGATGACTGTGACCATCTCCACAACAGAGGAAGAGACAAAGGTGGATGTGGAAAAGGTTTTAGTGTCAGTAGGCAGAAAAGCTAATACCAAAGATATAGGATTGGAGAAGCTGGGCATAAAGATGGACCGAGGAACTATCGTTGTGGATGATCATTTGAGAACCAACCTGCCCCATATCTTTGCCGCAGGAGATTGCATCGGCAACTGGCTTTTGGCACATGTAGCCTTTATGGAAGCAGAAATAGCCGTAGAAAATGCGTTGGGCGAAGATAAGAAGATGGACTACACAGCCGTACCCAGCTCGATTTACACTCATCCGGAGATAGGGAGCGTGGGACTTAATGAGAAACAGGCTAAAGAAAAAGGATTGGAGGTAAAAACCGGTAAGTTCCCCATGGTGGCTTGCGGAAGAGCGCAGGCAGAAAATGAAGTTGAGGGCTTTGTTAAGGTTGTCGTGGAAAAAGCTTCGGGAAAGATTTTGGGAGCGCAGATTTTAGGCCACAGAGCCACAGATCTGATCGCCGAGTTAACCTTAGCCATCCAAATGGGAGCAAAAACCCAGGATGTGATTGACACCATCCATGCCCATCCCACGCTGAGCGAGCCGGTGAGAGAAGCTGTTTTAAAAGCGGATGGCAGACCGATTCACATAATGTAAACCTCACCCCCTATCCCCGTCTCCACTATTTGGAAAGGGGGAACAGAGGAGGAGGGGTAAAATGAATTGTAGGGGCGATTCATGAATCGCCCCTACACGCCAAGCACACAGGGGCGGGAATTCCCAGACGAGCGGACGCCCAGACGGGGGCGTCTGCCCTCCCGTATGGGGGTCTCCGTCATCCCGCCCCCAATTACGAAGGGAGCAAAACATGAGATGCCTTTCAGTTCTGTCGGTATTTCTGCTTTGTGCAAGTTCTGCTATAGCGGATGATTTTAGCCTCTGTGACAGCGCTTTATCACAGGTTGGGCTCACATGTGAAGATGTCAGATTCGATCAAGATGAGATGACTAACTGGGGAGGTGACCTGTGGCGCACCAACTATTTTACCATGTTTCACAAGAACCCGCTAAAGCTGCCCAAGTATGGGCAGTTGAACCTGAAAAGATTTTCAAGCGACATCACTAACATCACCCGACTTCTGTCCTGGGCGGGAGCGCGAATAGATTATACAGTTTATCGGGGGTTGATAGGAGATCAATTGGAGAAATACACCGCCTATCCTGACTCCATCCCCAGACCATCAATCACCAGAGACAAAAATGTTTTGAAGGGAAAAGAGTTTGCTTTGCTCAGAGATCAAATCGATCTTTTTTATTCTATAGCCGATGATAGCGAGCACCCCTTCATCAACGCCATCGACGAAATAGACAAGCGGATATCCCGGCAAAGACTTTTTAGCTACTTTGTAGAGGAGAACGAAGAATATGACAGACTGATAGAAGAGTTGGCACCGACGGTTGATTTCAACCGCCTGTTTGCCGGTGCTCAAGATATCGCTGAAGCAGTTAAAAGAATGGCTGATTCACTCGGGTTTGCCTCGTTTCCGAAGACAAAAACGGAAATAGTAACCCCAAAAGGACTGATCGTAGTTGGGACTTCCGGTAAAGATATTTTTGAATACCCCATCCCTCCTCTTCTGATAATTGACGGTGGTGGTGACGACACCTACCGTTTTTCCGGTTATCCCGACGGGTATCCCCTGTCGGCAATAATCGACCTATCCGGCAATGACCAATACATATCTCCCGACTCCACCAAACCGGGAATAGGCGGAGTAGTCATGGGTATGTCAGTGGTGGTGGACAAAGCAGGAGATGATTACTACGAAGGCACCACTATCACCCAGGGGTGCGGGCTTTTTGGTGTGGGGATTCTGCTTGACCACGAAGGAAATGACACCTACGTGGCGGAAAGCTATGCCCAGGGCTGTGGTGCTTTTGGAATCGGCATAATGGCAGACAGCTCAGGTAACGATTCCCTTTACTCCATCGTCCTCTCGCAGGGATTTGGCTACACCAAGGGCTGCGGGCTTCTGATCAACTATGAAGGGAATGATAAATACGTAGCGGAGGACGATACCGTCATCAATCCAGCATCTCAAACCGAAGAGCATAATGCCTCTCTGGCTCAAGGGGTTGGTTTTGGTAAACGCGCAGATTATATCGATGGTCACAGTTGGGCAGGAGGTGTTGGGATCCTCTGTGACATAAAAGGAGACGACGTTTACTCTGCTGGTTTGTGGGCACAGGGAACTGCCTACTGGTTTGCAGTGGGCATGCTTCTGGACGGTGGAGGAGACGATAGTTACAATGGCATCTGGTACGTTCAGGGTTCCGGAGCACATTTTGCGGTGGGTTATCTGGATGATTTCGGCGGCAACGATAACTATAGTGCAACCACAAACATGGCAATCGGAGCCGGGCATGATTTCACCATCGGTTATCTAAATGAGCGGGGCGGTAACGACACCTATAATGCTCCCAACCTCTCTTTAGGCGGGGGCAACGCCAATGGCATCGGAATATTCCATGACCACAGTGGAGATGATGTTTATACCACACACGGCGGGACAACCCTGGGCCGGGCGAATGTGTCCAAGAAAGGAACGCGGGAGTTTCTTTCCGTGTTCGGGATCTTCCTTGACGGCGGCGAAAACGACAAATACAATGAGCCGTACGCTAAAAACAAAACCCGCTGGATCAGCCCGAAAACCGATCCTGAAGGCAAGGGTCCGTATGAAATAGGAGTAGGAATAGACCGGTAGGGGCGGGATTCCCAAACGGGAGCGTCCGCTCATCCCGTCCCAAGCCGCGCAGTTGGAGTGTCCGCCTTTAGGCGGACCCAAAAAAGACCGCGTAGCGAAGCCTTCACGGCTTCGCTTTCGGAGGGATAAACCCTCCGCTACGCCGTTCTGGACGATAACATTCAGCTTCCCGTTGGCGTTTCTCACCAACGGGGTTACTTATTCCTAACCGTCCTTTTGGCAGGGCTGAATGCCCTGCCCTATGCGTGAGTAACTACTTCCTTCATAGGGGCGGGAATTTATCCCGCCCGAAACTATCATGTCTTCCCCACCACGGCCAACACATAATTCTCTGTATCCAGATACTTCTCCGCCACCTGCTTGACCTGGTCGGCAGTAACCTGCCTTATGCGTTTGATGTATTTGTCGTCATAATCGTAGCCCACCTCTTTGAATTCATTAACCGACATATAATATGCTTGGTTTACGCGGGAGAGCCGGTAAAACAACATTCTTCCCCATATTCCGTTTTTCGCCTTCTCCAGTTCTTCAGCAGTAACTCCTTCTTCTTTGATCTTTTCCATCTCCGCTAAGATTCCATCCAGAGCCACCTGATAGTTCTGCGGTCGGGTGCCGATGGCTGCGACAAACCATCCAAACTGCTTGTCAAAATTAGCCGAGGAGCCAACCGAATAAGCTAACCCTTGTTTTTCTCTCAAGTTTAAACCCAGTCGGGAGGAAAGAATCGAATTCATGACCTTCAGGGCGGGAACATCAGCAGAAAAAATTCCGGGAAGAGATTTACCCAAGTATATGTAAACCTGCTCCTTCTCCATAATCTGTTGCGCCTTAACCGGAGCCGTTAGTTTTTGTGGCACGAGGATATTGGGAGCAGGGAACTCGACTCTCTGCATATCAGCGAACGCCTCTTGAATTCTGTTCATCATCTCGTCGGCAGGGAAATTAGTCACCACGGTGATAATCATGTTATTGGGAGAATAGAATTTCTGATGAAAGGAAACCAGATCTTCACGAGTTATCGTTCCAATGGTTCGTGGACTTCCCATTATCGGCTTGCTGTAAGGATGATCTTCAAAAAGGGTGGCATAGAATAGCTCTCTTACGGTTTGGCGGGTGCTTCCCTTTTGTCTTCCCAGAAGCATCATCATCTCTTTTCGAGTCTTCTCAATCTCCTCTTCCGGGAAAGTAGGATTCTTTACCATGTCAGAAAGAAGTTCAATTCCCTTGTTCGCAAACTCATCAATAGCTTGAAACTTGATGAATGTGTATGAATGGGTGGTGTAAACATCGTCCATGGGTATCCAAGGATTGTCCACCAACGTAATCTCCGCGCCGATGCTGGAGAGGTCTTCTGATACCTTTTCCGCTGATCGGGTCTTGGTTCCTTTGAGCAACATGCGATTGACAAAATCAGCGATGCCGGTCTTGCCTTCTGGCTCCATGGCAGAGCGGTTCTTCCCCAGGATATTTATGCCCAATACCTTTGAATCGGGATTACTTTTTACGACGACGATCAAACCATTAGGTAACTGCTGCTTAATTACATCCTTTTCTGACAAGCCAGGCGAAGTGCAATTCAGCAGAGGAAAAACAAAAATCAGGATTGATAAGAAACCGATATATAACTTTTTCATATCCTCCCTCCAATTATTGTAGTTGCCCGATTCATCGGGCGTGTTGAAAAACCGTAGGGACAGCCCTTGTGGCTGTCCGTTCTGCTTGGACAGGGATAAGCCCTGTCCCTACGTATTAACTGTTTGGTTACAACTGACGCTGTATTAGTCAATAGGTTTTATCACCGTGGCGATATATTTTGAATCGGAAAAATATTCTTTCGCCACCGCTTGAACCTTTTCCAGCGTGACCTTCTCTAAGTTGTCAATATAGTTATCCCAGAACTCCCATCCACAGGTGACCACAACCGGCGCCACCATCTTCCCGTAGAAATGAAGTTTCTCTTCCTGATAATAACGGTGAGTCTTGGAGGAGACTATCACGCCCTGCAGTTGTTTCTCCTCCGGAGGCTTTGAAGCTAACTCCTCCAGTACATTTGCCGTGGCCTCCAAAATTCTCTCCACTTTCTTAGGCGAATCGGTTAGAATAGAGATGTTTAACGTGGAAAACTCCTTTTGAGTCTCTAGATAGGCTGAAACATGGGTGGCTAAAGGATCATCTCCCCCGGTCAAAGACTGCGACAGAGGAGAGGTTTCCCCTAAATTCAGAATCTCAGTCAGCATATCAAAAGCGTAGTAGTCGGGATCGTCGTATCTGGGAGCATTCAGGCAAAGATTCACATAGGTGTTTCGACTGTCCACCTTTTTATATTTTACCTCCCGACCGACTGGAGGGGTAAACTGAATCTCTGCCTGAGGAGGAAGCGATCTTTCTGATACTGCGCCGTAGTATTTTTCGATCAAACCTTTCATCTTTTCTGTCTCAAAGTCACCGATAACCAAAGCGATCATGTTGTTGGGTTCATAGTAGGTGTGATAGTAGTCGAGTATCTCCTCCTTTGGTATGCTGGAGATGATCTCTTCGCTTCCCAGCACAGTTCGAACGTAGGGAGTGCCCGCATAAGCTGTGGAGTCGAAAAACTTCTCCACCTGATAGTCAACGTTATCTTCAGCCTGTTTGATCTCCTCGATCACTATCTTCCTCTCCTTGGGAAGTTCCTCATCCGGAAGGACTGAGTTGAAGAGCATGTCCGATTGAACAGAAAGCCCGGTCTCAATAAACTCGTTTGGCATCAAAACCATGTAACAGGTAACCTCTTTACTGGTGAAGGCGTTGATATATCCCCCCTTGGCTTTTATCTCCTCAGTGATATCCTCCCTGCTTCTGGTTTTGGTCCCGTCAAATGCAAGATGTTCCAAAAAATGGGTAACCCCATTGTTGGCGTCGGTCTCATATTTGCTTCCCGCATTCACGTAAACCATACAGGCGATCATGGGATTGGCATGTTTTTCCACTAAAATCACCTGCATACCATTGGCAAGCAAATATTCGGTGGTTTTGCTTTCCAGCTTCTGGCCCTGCACTTGCGGTGACAAAAGCAAAAACGAAAGCAAAAAAATCACTGCAAATCTAGCAATCATGTTTTCCTCCTTAAGAAAAAGAGTTCATCCGGTATAAACGGATGTAATTTAAATATATTAGAACACGGCAAAAAAATGTCAAGGTAATTCTTGACATTTCGTAATTATAGTATATATTTGAGTTTTGTTATTTTAGGACAGTTTACGTCAGGAGAAAAACAAGATGAGAAAGTCACGACTTTATTTGATACTATTGATTTCATTTTTAATCCTTGCCTCTTTGTATGCTCTTTATCCCAGTATCAAGCTTTGGAGCATGTCGGAAGCAAATAAGGAAGAGCTCCGCTCCACCGAACCACAGGATCTGATCAACCTGGAGGGGAAAGCAATAAAGTTGGGTTTGGATCTCAAAGGTGGAATGCACGTGGTTCTGCAGGTGGACAAGTCGAAGCTTAAGGAAGATGAGCGAAGAGATGCGGTGGACCGGGCTTTGGAGATCATCCGTAACCGGGTAGATCAATTCGGGATAACCGAGCCATTGATACATAAACAGGGTGGAGATAGACTGGTGGTGGAGTTGCCCGGACTTCAGGATGTGGAAAGAGCTTCAGCTCTGATAGGACAAACCGCTCAGCTTGAATTCAAATTGGTTGAGACTCCTGAAAACACTACGTCCATCTTGAAGAAAATCGACGAGATGCTGGCTCAGGCAGAGACCACTTTTGCCGAAGAGGAAGGAGTCGAAACCACAGAGGAGAAGGAAAAGGAAGCAGAAGAAGACGTGGTAAAGGACCTTTTTGCGGAAGAGGAGGAGCCGGATACCACTGAGGATACAACCAGCTTCCTGGAGGAGGAAGAAGAACCTTATTATGAAGAGAGACCTTTCACTCAATATCTGGAGTCCTATCAAGGAAGGTCGGGGTTCTTGGTGCTGGCAGAAGAGAAGCCCAAAGTGGAGCTTTTGTTGAACAAACCTGAGGTCCAAGAGCTTATCCCCAAGGATGATGAGTTTGCCTTCTCTACTCGGACAGAAACTTTTCGGAATCAAAAGTACTGGGGACTTTACCTGTTAAAAAAGAGGGTGGAGCTTTCGGGTAAATATTTGGTGGATGCCAGGCCTCGATATGACCAGTTCCGAAAGCCGGAGGTTGATTTCACCCTGACCAAAAAAGGCGGAAGGATATTTGCCCGGGTGACCGGTGCCAACATAGACAAGCCTCTGGCTATCACTTTAGACGGGAGGGTGGAGTCGTCTCCCATCATTCGATCCAAAATTCGGGACCGGGGGGTCATTGAGATGGGAGGGGTAGCTACTATCGAGGATGCCACAGATCTTTCCATCGTGCTCAGAGCGGGTGCCCTTCCTGCTCCGGTTAAGGTAATCGAGAACCGGATAATCGGACCCTCTTTAGGACAGGACTCCATCCGCAAAGGCACCACCTCGGTAATTATCGGATTCTGTTTGGTATTGTTGTTCATGGTCATATATTATAAACTCTCCGGATTGATAGCTGATTTTGCTGTGCTTCTGAACCTATTTTTTCTGATGGCCGCCATGGCCGCCTTACGCGCCACCCTGACCATGCCCGGGATAGCTGGCATCATTCTCACCGTGGGTATGGCGGTAGATGCAAACGTCTTGATCTTTGAGCGAATTCGAGAGGAGTTGCGTACTGGAAAAACCGTCCGGGCGGCTATAGACGCTGGGTATAAAAGAGCGCTTACCGCTATCATCGACGCAAACATCACTACCCTTATAACTGCCGCGGTCCTTTTTAATCTTGGCACAGGACCGATAAAGGGATTTGCGGTCGTTTTGAGTTTGGGAGTTGCTATAAGTTTATTCACTGCGGTGGTTATAACCAAAGTAGTTTTCGACATCCGAAAAGGATATAGGACTTTGAGCATATAAAATTGAACACAGTGAAATCCGTAGGGAAGGAGCCTTTAAAATATGCTTCAGATACTAAAGAAAACTAATATAGACTTCATTGGGAAAAGATATTATGCTTTTGCCATTTCCGGCATTCTGGTGATTTTTGGACTTGCCGCCTTTGTGGCCATATTTTTGGGAAAGGCTGATTTAGGAATCGACTTCGCCGGCGGCACCATGTTACAGGGCTATTTTGAAAAAGAAGTGAAGATTGGGGAACTAAGAGCGGCTTTGAGCAGAAATGGATACGATGATGCATTCATTCAATCCCTTCATCGGGAGCACCCCAACTATTTTCTGATCAGGGTGAAGGCTACCACCGACGAGGACGTTACCCAAACTTCCTCAGATATTTTAAGCGTGCTTGCCAAAGAATTCCCGCAGAGCAAATTTAACATGGACTCTGTGGACGGGATTGGTCCGGCGGTGGGGAAAACCCTTCAAAGACAAGCCCGTTGGGCAGTTCTTCTCGCCCTGGCAGGTATTCTTCTCTACATCTGGATAAGGTTCGATTTCAGATTTGGGGTAGCCGCCACCATCACCACCCTTCACGATGTGTTGTTGGTTTTGGGTATACTTTTTATGCTGCAGAAGGACATCACTCTATTGGTAGTCACCGCCCTGTTGACCTTGGCTGGATATTCCTTGAATGATACGGTGGTGCTGTTTGACCGAATCAGAGAGAATCTAAAGCTTTTTCGAAAAAGAGGTAACTTTCCCAGCACCATAAATGCCAGCATTAACGAGGTTTTGAGCCGAACCATCATCACCTCCCTTACCACCTTTGCGGTTGTTTTCACGCTCTTTTTGGTGGGGGGAGAGGTGGTGCATGATTTTTCCTTAGCCCTGATGATAGGGATTGTTGTGGGGACTTATTCCTCTATGTTTGTGGCAAGTCCCATCATCATGGAATGGGAAAGAAAATCACCCAAGAGATTCAAGTAGACCCAATAAACCAATTGGTATAATTTCCACAAAACCGCCCATAAGTTGGGCGGTTTTTTTTGTTGATACTTTTCTCGCGTAGCAGAACCTTCATGGTTCTGCATAGGAATGAACTCCAATGTCACAGGAAGCCTCGTCGTTCGAGACAAGCCCTAAACCGTATTGTTCAGGGCAAGCTCGGACGATTTCCTGCTATGATAACGGACGAGCCATCCGTTACTAACTGGAGATTCATCGAGCTCACATACGCCTGATAAATCAGGCAACTACAATTATAACATCTGTGCTGGTGAGGTTTCTCAGATTGTCCAAAATACTCAATTTTGGTAGCCGCAGGTCAGTTGACTCAAATGAGCTTTAGCCTGCGTTGCGTTTGTGATACAGGAATTTCGTGCAAAACTCTGTGCACTGATAAATACCGGTCGGCAGAACTTAAGAGATGGTAAAAAAGTTTCTGAGGTTTTTCTGTTGACTTTGTAAACATCCGACATATATTACTATTTGAGTTTGCAAACATCCTGAAACCCTCGATTGTATAATTTATATGAGCATGAAAAAAATCGCCCTTATTTTCGCACTTTTAGCTTTTGGATCGCTGGCGTTTGCACAAGCTAAGAGGGTAAGTCTGAACCCAAATCCCTCTGCTTTCACCATTACCCGACTCAAATATGGAGGTGGAGGTGACTGGTATTGGGGATCTTCTGCTATCCCCAACATGCATAAATTCCTGAAGGAGAACACCAATATACCGGTGGCTGAAGAGGAGGTGCGAGTTTCGTTAATGGACGAAGATTTGTTCTCCTATCCCTTTTTGTTTTTGACCGGTCATGGAAATATAAAATTCACCGATCAGGAATCAGAAAGGTTAAAGAATTATCTTACCCATGGTGGTTTCCTTTTTGCTAACGACTCCTACGGGTTGAAGAAAGCCTTTTTTCGGGAGATGAAAAGGCTTTTTCCCGACAAGGAGCTGGTAGAGCTTCCCTTCAGCCATGGGATCTATCATTGTTATTATGATTTTCCCAATGGGTTGCCCAAGATACATAAGCACGATGAGAAGCCTTCTCAAGGATTTGGCATATTTCATGAGGAGAGATTGATAGTGTTCTTTACCTACGAGTCCGACATAGGTGACGGATGGGAGGATCCCCAGGTGCACAATGATCCTCCGGAAAAGCGCGAAGCCGCCCTGAAGATGGGAGTAAATATCATCACTTGGGCTTTGGAGAATTAGGCATTGTTTAAGGATGTGTTAAAAATCTTGCAAGGAAGCCATTATGTAGGGACAGGGCTTGTCCCTGTCCTAACTTTAAGGGGGACAGCCACAAGGTCAGTTGACTCAAATGAGGCTGTCCCTACATTACCTCCTTCTTTTTTAACCGTCCTTAAAATTAAGCGGACAAAACAATCGAGGGATGAACACTTATGAGAAACGAAACTAATTCAAAAAGCTTTTGGGCTCTGGTAAATCGTCTTAAGCTTTTAAGACGCTCCTATATCAAAAACAGAACCATTCAGGGAATATTGATACTTCTATCTTTTGCTCTGGGATCGGGATTCTTAGGTTTATGGGCCAATTCCATTTTTGTATTTCCGGTCGCCGCAAGGATAGTCTATTTAGGGATGGCAGGATTGCTCTTGGTAATCTCATTCTCTTATTTTTGCCTTCGACCAATTTTCCATCCCCCCAGTCTGGAGGATGTAGCCTTAAAAGTGGAAGAGAAATTCCCTGAACTGGAGAATCGCCTGATTGCCGCCCTGCAACTTTCCAAAAAGC
The DNA here is from genome assembly GCA_023127875.1 of Candidatus Zixiibacteriota bacterium. The sequence goes on along the minus strand of JAGMFA010000006.1, from coordinate 4,993 downwards.
TCAAAAGAAATCCGGAAGGTTACTCCACTGATATGATCATGGCGGTGATCCAGCAGGCAGATTCTGCCTCTGGCAGATTGAACCTAAAGGAAATTGTCAACAAGACTCCGATCAGGAAGATAAGCCGGGTGGCGACAGGATTGGCTGTGTTTTCATTGATATTTGCTCTGATATTTCCTGGCGCATTTAAAAACTCCCTTCACATTTTTTCCCACCCCTTGACCGAATTCGTCTCCCCCCAGAAGTTCTTCTTTACCATCTCTCCCGGCAGTAAGGAGGTAGTCAAATATTCGGATGTGAAAATAAAAATTAATGTGGAGGGTGAAAAACCTAAAAATGTCAACTTCTTCTGGAGAAACGAAGGATCGGGCTGGAACAGAGAGAAGCTTTCTCAGAAAACGCATAGAAGCGATCTCAAAATTCAAGAGATTACAAAGGTAGAGCCCGACTTCACCTATAAGTTCAAAGAGGTCAAAAGAAGCTTTGAGTATTATGCTGAAGCCAAGGGGGTGGAAAGCGAACATTATAAGATAACCATGGTGGATAAACCCCGGGTGGTGGGATTGAAATTGACGTTTAACTATCCCAGATATACCCAGCTTAAAACTCAGGTGGTGGACGAAAACGACGGAAATGTCACTGCCATAACGGGAACTAAGGTCAAAATTGAGGCACGGGCTAATAAAGAACTAAAAAAGGGGGAAATCGTCTTCTTCGATTCCACCAGAAAACAAACAAAGATCAAAGGTAATGTGGCTTCGGGGGAGATAGTGGTTAAACAGGACGGCTCCTATTTCATTGAGCTATGGGACAAAAGCGGAAACAAAAGTCAGGACCCCATTGAATATAAGATAACCAAAATAAACGATGAGTTTCCTTTCGTGGAGATTTTACAACCAGGACACGATCAGGATTTAACTGAGAGTATGCGAGTTGGTCTTCTTTTCAGCATATCAGACGATTACGGATTCTCCTCACTCAAACTGGCATATCAGATCATCTCAGAGGGAAATGAGTCAGACGAAAGGACTTTAGACGTTGATATTCCAGGCAAAAACCAGATCGAGATGAATGTAGAATACCTCTGGAATCTTTCCCCTCTGTATTTGCTTCCGGGCGATCTGGTAAGATACCGGGCTGTGATTTATGACAATGACTCCTTCTCCGGACCCAAGAAGGCAGAGAGCAAATCCTACTATCTCAGGCTTCCCTCGTTGGATGAGATAATAGCTGAGGTGGAAAGAGAGCAGGAGGGACAGATTATAGACTTAGAAACGGTGCTCAGAGGGCAAAGGGAGCTTAAGAAGAAGATTGAGGATCTATCTCAGGAGATGAACCGATACACCGGTTTGGATATGGACTGGCAAAAAAGACAACAATTGGAGGATGCCTTAGACAAACAACAGAAGTTAGCTAAGGATCTCAAAGACTTAGCCCAGAGGATGGATGAAAATATCCAAAAGATTGAGGAGAACAAACTGGCCGCTCAGGAGATGGTGGAGAAAATGATGGAGATAAAGAAGCTGATGGAAGACGTCATGACCCCGGAGATGAAAGAGGCTTTGCGCCAGTTGGAGGAGGCATTGAAGAATATGGATCCAGACCAGCTCAAGGAAGCCATGAAGAAGATGAAGATATCTTCAGAGGAGATGTTAAAAAAGCTGGACCGAATCATATCCCTTTTGAAAAGACTTCAGGCGGAACAGAAGCTGAGCAATTTGATAAAGATGGCGGAACGGATGGCGGAGAAACAAAATCAACTCAATCAAAATATGGATGCTTCACCAAAAGAAGATTTGCCTCAACTTGCCCCTGATGAAAAGAAATTGAAGGAGGAATTCAGTGAGTTTGAAAAGAGGCTGAAAGAATTTACCGATCTTGCCAACGAGCTTTCTTTGTTACCTGAGGAGCAACTTAAGGAACTTTCTGATATGCCGGAGAAGTCCGGGGTAAAGGAGGACATGGATCAAGCCATCTCCCAGCTTTCCAGTTCTGACAAAGCTGGATCCTTAAAGTCGGGCAAGTCTTGTTCAAAAAAACTACAACAGATGGCGGACAAGCTTAAGACCACTCAGGAAGATATGCTTACCGGGCAAAAAGAGGAGATTGTGAAGGCTATCAGAAAATCGCTTCATGATGTATTCTCCCTCTCTGATGACCAGGAACAGTTGTTTGACCAGGTTAATCAGATAGGCGAGCGGGACATGGCATTAAGGGATCTGGCACATGACCAGCAGAACCTTAAAGCGGCTAACACAAGAATTTCTGAGGATCTGGAGGCTTTGTCCCATCTGACCATCTACGTGGGTCCGGATGTCCTAAGATTTGTGGCTCTTTCCTTAGCCAGCATGGAGGAGGCTATCAAGAAACTGGATGAGAGGAAAAAGGAGATTGCTGTTGATGAACAGAGGGAGACCATCTATGATTTGAACGTCACCGCCCGAAAGCTGATGCAGGCTATGAGCAATGCGAAAAAGTCCTGCAGTGGCTCCGGAATGGAACAGGCGTTTAAAAAGATGAAGGGCATGTGTGACAAGCAAGGCGGTATAAATGAACAGACCCAGAAATTAGGGCAGTGCGGAGGTCAGGGGATGGAGCTTTCCCTCTCCCAGCAGGCGGCACTTCAGAGATTGGCCGCCGAACAGGGAGCGGTCAGAAAAGCCCTCTCCGAGCTGGAAAGCGAGTTTGGCAACCGTTCTGAGATTTTGGGTCGTTTGGGCGAGTTGGGCGACGAGATGAAAAAGGTGGTGGGAGATTTCGAGAGACTGCGTATAGATCAATCCACCATTGACAGACAGAAAAAGATACTCTCCCGTCTTCTGGATGCTGAAAAATCCCTAAGAGAGAGAGACTACTCCAGACAGAGGAGGGCGGAGAAGGGAGAGGATGTATTCCGACCAAGTCCCAAACAGCTTCCCCCTGAAGCAACCCAGAAAGAAGTATCAGCCAAAGACAAACTCTTTAGATTCATGCAGGAAGCTTACCCCAAAGAATACGAACAGTTGATAAAAGAATACTTCAAAGCCCTCTCCGAAGAGAGAATGAGAAGATAAAAAATCAAGTTATGATAGTGTGTAGGTCGGATATTCCCCCCGTACGGGGGACTATCCGACTTTTTTCTGTGCCTGTCGGGTCCCCCCGACCCGACAGGATATTCCCGCCAGGTCAGGGGACCTGGCGGGCACGGAAAGCAATCTACGGATATGCTCGGTCTACAAAACTCATTTTCGTCATCAATGTTGGTCGGGGGGGTTCCCTAACCCCCGACCGTTGAGGTTCAGGGTGACGGAGACCTGTCTGGGAGAGCACCCCGAACCAACGTGTCTGCTCTTTTCAAACACAAAAAGCCATTCCATTTGGGCTACAAATTAAAAACAGAGTCCCGCCGCAAGCGGAACTCTGTTCGGAACTGAAAGAATTAGTTGGGTGTAAACCCATATTTATTTTCGACAGCTTTTTCTCCAAACTTTAGTTTAAGCCTTATTCAAAGTAGTATCCGTGTATATTAATCATGGCGAGAAGAGGTCAGAAAAAGCCAAATGACCTTGAAGGGAAAAGGTTTTGTGGTTCGGCTTCACCCCTCGGTCCTGCCTCGCACTGATCCCGCCCTTGACGGGATCTTGAGACTATTACTGAAGCATCATAGGGTTGAATTTGACGGTGCCTTGCTTGCGTTGGTCTTCTCCCGCCCAGACGCCTGGACAGGCCCCGTCTGGGGGCGGACGTCTGCCCGCCTCTGGCGGGATACTGGTGATTGACCAACCGCAACAGTTATCCCGTTGGTGAAGCCTGCCAGCCATGCACGGATGCCCACCCGTACGGGTGCCTGCCCGTCTGGGGAACACCAACGGACAGCAAGAGGGTATAGGTTGTGTGATGTATTTACGAATACTTCTGCGGGAGAAAATTGCTTTCATAGCATCCATTTTCTCCTTTTTGTTGAAGACAAGACGATTACTCCTCCACCTTACCAAGCTCTTTTAACCTTTTCAATCTTTCCGGTTCGTTGGCAACCAGCCATTTATTCTTCGAAAGCAAGTCGTATGCAAGTTTGAAATATTTTCGGGCCTCCTCATCCTTTTTCAATAACAGTAAGCATTCTCCCAATTCCTCATAAACATACCCGTCCTGCTGGATACCTTTTTGCTCGAATTCCTGCTCTAACGCTTTTTGGATTTGGAGAGCTTCCTCTATTCTTCCCAGCGAGCGGTAAGTTCTTGCGATAGTCCATTTGGCAATTCTTATGCCCTCCTCGTCATTTTTCTCCTCACGAAATCTTAAGGATTTTTCGAACAATTCCAATGCCTTGTCATATTGTCCCAGGTCGTGATAACTCCAGCCGGTATTGTTGTACAAAGGGCCCAGCCAATCTCTTGCCCGCTGGTCTTTTGATTTCTCCGCCAACTCCATAGCTTTATCAGCCCATTCCAATTGCTTTTCTGGTGGTTCAACGATTCCCAGCATGTGTGCCGCATCTACTGCATAAAAGTCTTCACCCTTGGCAACTCCCAGCTCCCACGCTTCTAAGAATAACGGTTTGGATTTATCCGGTTGGTTAGATGAATTATAAACCCTTCCCCTTTCCAAAAGATACCTGATTCTTGCCACGGTCAACTCATCCGTTAACATGGCTTCCACAGTATCCAAGGTCTTGTGAGCTTCTTCAAACTTTCGTTGCAGTCCTTCGGTTCGGGCAATTTGCGTTAACAATTGGGCATAGTAGGATTTGTCACCCGACTCTTTTGCTCCTGTCAGCAGCTCCCGAAATCTCACTTCAGTTCCTGCGGGATCATTGTAATCCCATAATGCATCGAAATTAGACAGCGGCTTTGCCTCCTTTCTTGTTTCCGATTCTGTCGAACATCCTGCGATTAACAAAACGACTAAGAAAACGAATATCTTTTTCATTTGAATCCTCCCTTTCGAACGGTAGCCGCAGGCTTCAGAGCGTGTTGAAAAAGTCCCTCTTCGGGGCGGGATAAATTCCCGCCCC
>JAGMFA010000059.1 GCA_023127875.1 Candidatus Zixiibacteriota bacterium | reverse complement strand
GCGGTTTTAATGCTTAAAACCAACTTCGCACCAGCAAGCTGGTGCACTCCAAATCTGTTTAATCTGTTGGGAGACTACATTTGGAAATATTCAAATCCTTAGCTCATGATGAGCATGAACAGGTAGCTTTCTGGTCAGACAGGGTTGCCGGTCTGAGGTCCATCATTGCCATCCACGACACTACCTTAGGTCCTGCCATAGGTGGGGTGAGAATGCACCCATACAAATCAGAAGAGGAGGCGCTTAAGGATGTGCTTTTGCTTTCCAAAAGCATGACCTATAAGGCGGCGGCAGCTGGCATCAATTTGAGTGGAGGGCAGGGGGTGATCATCGGAGATCCGCTCAAGGATAAAAATGAGTTGGTCTTAAGATCGTTCGGGCGATTTGTGGAAAGCTTAAACGGGAGATACATCACGGCAGAGGATGTGGGAACCACCGTGGAGGACATGGAGATCGTCAGATACGAAACCCAATATGTTACCGGGCTTTCTCAGGCATTGGGTGGAGGAGGTGACCCGGGTCCAGTTACTGCCATCGGAATGGTTCATGGGTTTGTGGCTTGCGTGGAGAAGGTGTTTGGAAAAAAATCCCTGCAAGGGCTAAAAGTTGCCATACAGGGTTTGGGCAATGTGGGGTTCAATTTAGCTCAGTTACTTTCTGAAAGAAAATGTAAACTCCTGGTGGCTGACGTGGATCAGAATAAAGCTAATCTGGCAAAGGAGAAATTTGGGGTTGAGGTGGTTCCGCCAGATGAAATATACGATGTTAAAGCAGATGTCTTCTCCCCTAACGCCCTGGGGGGCGTGATCAACGATCAAACCATCGAGAGATTGAAGGTCAAGATAGTAGCTGGGGCGGCAAATAATCAACTGGCGGAGGAGCGGCACGGAGACGTCCTTCACCAGAAAAGAATTCTCTACGCGCCCGATTTCGTGATAGGTGCTGGGGGATTGATTAATGTGGTGAACGAGTTAGAAGGCTACCAACAGGAAAGAGCCATAAAACGGGCAGGCGGAATTTACGAGATATTATACAGAGTATTACAGAAATCGGAAAAAGAGAATATCCCCACTCATAAAGCGGCAACTCTTCTGGCTGAAGAAAGAATCAATCAGGTAAAGAGGTTCAAACAGAGGACTGCCGAGGACAGTTAGCATATACAGTAGGCAGTAGACAGTAGACAGTAGACAGTAGGCAGTAGGCAGAATAAACCTATTTGTATCACGGGTCAAGATCGTCTTACGCCGAACCCAAAAATGATGACAAATCAATCTAAGATACTAAGCATCAATCCGGGTGCCACATCCACCAAAGTAGCGCTGTATCTTAGCGAGACGCCTCTGAAAGTAGAGGTCATCAGACATTCCCCGGAAGACCTATCTTCATTTAAAAGCACCTTGGATCAGTTAAGCTATAGAAGGGAACTGGTTTTGAAGTTCCTTGAAGGAAATAAAGTCAAAGTAATTGAACTTGCCGCAGTGGTAGGAAGAGGGGGTCCCTTCAAATCCTTAGAAAGTGGCACTTACCGGGTGAACCAAAAGATGCTTTCTGACATCAAAACCGGCAATGTTCAGGCGGATCATCCATCCAATTTGGGTGCACTAATTGCTCATGAAATCGTAAAAGGAACTGAAGTGCCATCGTTTATCGTTGATCCCGTCTCAGTAGACGAATTCATCCCGGAAGCTCGCATCTCCGGATTGCCTCAAATAGAGCGAAAAAGCCTTTCCCATGCTCTTAACCAGAAGATGGTGGCAAGAAAGGCGGCAAAAAAACTTAAGAAGAGGTATGAGGAATTAAATCTGATCATCGTTCATCTGGGTTCCGGCATAAGCGTTAGCTCTCATCTTAAGGGAAGGATGATTGACGTCAATAATGCCAATGATATGGGGCCCTTTTCGCCTCAGAGGGTGGGTGCCTTGCCGGTTACCGGATTGGCTAAACTTTGCTACTCCGGAGAATACACCCAGAAGGAAATGATACAGTTTCTCACCAAGAAGGGAGGGCTTTTAGCTCATCTGGGGACTGATAATGTGGAGGAGGTGGAGAAAAGGATTGATGGGGATGACCAGAAGGCGAAACTGGTCTATGATGCCATGGTTTATCAAATTGCCAAGGAGATCGGTGCCATGGCTACCACCCTGGAGGGCGATGTGGATGCTATTGTTCTAACCGGAGGAATCGCCAACTCGAACAGATTGACCGATTCAATTACACGAAAGGTTAAATTCATCGCTCCGGTAATGGTGTTTCCCGGTGAGGACGAGATGGAAGCTCTCACCCTGGGCGCGCTTAGAGTGATTTCGGGAGAGGAAAAGGCCAAGGAATATTAAACTAAAAGTTTAAGTCAAGCACACAATTATATATACAACATATACTTGCTCTCGCAATTTTCCCTTCGCAAATAAGTTCGTTCTTCAAACCTTTAGAAGTCATGTTTGTTCTGCTGGTGGCGAAACTCTCTGATAAAAGGAATCGCCAGCCAGGCTTCGCCTTGGTTGACCTGCAAGGAGTGGATTGTTTATCTGAATCTTGTGAATCGATGCCATCTCTTTTGCGGGAAGATATATATTTAAAGTGGCAGACTTGGAGGTTTTTTATTACGAAGCCAAAAAACTTTTTCTTTAAGGTTTAGTGGCGTAGCGCTAATTAATAAAAAGCTTCTGAGGAAAGCAAAAATGGGGTGAGAATTAGTCTCACCCCAAAATCATATCAGGGAATTGCTCTTTAAAAAAACTTCTTAGATCATCCAGTATATAAGTCTCGCAATTTCTGAGCTAGTTGAGCCCGTCCTTCGTCTGTGCCTAAATCTGGATTGAAGGTGCCATCAAAATATTGTTGAACCACCGTCAGGCTCTGGCTGAAGTCGGCGGTCTCATAATAACTCTCTGCCAAAACCAAAGCTATGTCCCGATAATCTATGTTAGGGTCATGAGGGGAAAAGTTCCAAGAGGGCTCAGACGAGAGCACCTCCTCAGCCATATCAATAGCATCCTTATCGGTGGCATCCTCGAACTTATCCTGTGCATGATATGCCAACGCCAGTCCCGCTTTAGCGTCATTCGAATCAGAAAATTTGGCAAGATAGGTTTCGAAAGCATTTTCCGCCAGCCCGGCATGACTTTGTCTCAGCTCTGCCCAGCCCAAACCTAAATATGCCTCGTTCGTGTCGGCGCTCAATCCTATGGCGGCTTTGAAGTCGGCACTGGCCCCAGCATCGTTACCAGCATCGAACTTTGCCCATCCCTGCTTGATCAGCTTGTCAACGGTTGGCGGCGTTACTCCCCCGTCTTCTCCACACCCGTAGACTAAAAGAATAGAGGAGAATAAAACGGCGATCAAGAGAAAGCGTCCTTTTTTCATAACATCTCCTTTTTTCATCCGTTATTTTCGTTAGGCTAAATCTATTGTAAAAGCTCTCCTTACTTTAAAAGCACCATCTTTTTGGTCTTCTGATAGTTTTCCGCTCTTATCTTGTAGAAGTAGATGCCTGATGCTACTTCCTTATCACCATTATCTTTTCCATCCCAGATCACCGATTTGTGACCTGCATCTTGGATTTCGTCCACCAGAACCTTCACCCTCTGACCAAGAATGTTGTAAATGGATAGCTTCACATGTCCGGAAACAGGCAGGTCATATCTTATCTGGGTCTCCGGGTTGAAGGGATTGGGATAGTTCTGGAAAAGCTGGTAGGCTTTGGGTATCCCGGTGATATGCTTCCCTCTGGCATCATAAATCAGTCTATAAACACCCAAACTCTTAACTTTGGCGCAAACTGAATTTCCATCCAAAAAGCTTTCCAGTCGGTTCCACTTCCTATCTTCATATTTATAAATTGAGAATAAGGTTTTGTCTTTATCCTTCAACTCGAGATCGCTCAGCGGGAAGTTTATCGTCAGATCCTTGTCAAACGAGATTGACGGACCCAACTGATAGGCTTCTCCGATCGCCAGCATGTTCGGTCCCCCTTCAAACCGATACTTAGAATCTTTGGAGACGGAGATACAGGTGGCGTATATCTTTTCCTTCACGGAACCTTGGGGGAAGAATACTCCCGCTCTTTTATCAACGCTGACCAATGTGCCCGTCTTGCCTGCTCCTATGAATTGCACGCTGAAAGTATCAACGGCGGTAGTGTCCCTCTCCACAAGAGAGCTGGCGTGAACTTCGATCTCGGCATCTCCGCTGGTGGTGAAGACGAAACTTCCTCGGTAGGTTTTGGAGGAGATAGGGACAAAATAGACCGGGCTGGCTTGATTGTCTCCTATGGTTACCCAGGCAACTGGTGGAGCCTTCAGTGCCACGTCTGTGTTAACAATAAAGTGAGCCACCGCAGTTGCCACCGGATTCTGGAACAAGGTGAGCGAAACCATTTTCAGGCGCTCCACACTTTCACATCCTTCGAAGTATATGAGCGATCCAATGTCGGAGCAAACCGAGTCCTCAATGCACGGTGAAGAGCATTCGAATCTAAAATCGCCAAAATCCGGGTCGATCAGACGAGGGAAGTCGTCGATATTGTCGGAGGTATTTTCCGAAGCTTGATATAATTTCCCGCCCCGGTTATCCCAGAAATCGTTGCATTGAATCGCCAGATTTTTCTTAAAGCCTCTGGTGGCAGAGGGAGCAAGTTGCGCTTTAAGATCGGCGATGGCTCCGCCGGTGGAGTTACTCGATATGTTGCCGAAAAAGATGTTGTTTTTTATCTGAGGCGTGGAGAAATTTCTACAACAGATAGCCCCGCCCGAAAGCGTGCCCTGATTCTTATAGAAGATATTGTTGATGATGTCAGGTGAGCTTCCCTTACAATCGATCGCTCCACCTGTTGATGCGGAGAAGTTGTGAGAGATCAGATTCCCCTGAATTAGGGGATAAGCATAGGTGGAGTCAACCGTGACGGTGAGAACGGCTATGTTAACGGCATCGTCCGGAGGTTGGTATTTCGACAGGCTATCGTTAACTAACACCTTAAACTTATAGGTTCCGGTTCCGTAAGGCACAAATTTGGCTATGGACTTATCAGCATCCACTATCTCCGGTGTCTCGGCACCCGGTGGGACCCCATCCTCCGTGACGCTCCAGTTGAACGTAAGGAATGTTTCTACAATTTCGCTAGTATCGGGATCATAAGAAGCTGAGGCATCCAGAGTCACTGTATCTCCTTCAAAAGTAGTCGTGTCAGGCGGCACCACTGCAATCGGAAGCTGGTTTGCCACCACAATCACCTCATCGGCTGTACTCAGAGCAAAGCCATCACCCACCTGCAGTCCAAGTACGTATACACCGGGCAGAGCGGCAGAGAAGTAGATCGACTGAACCGTATCGGAAGGTTCAATCATGATGGATTTGCTGGGACTTTTGACCCAATGCCAGTAGTATTTCAACGAGTTCCTTTGATCGGGATTGACTTCCAACCCGATGCCGTAAAGGTGGGCTTTTGTTCCCTTGCGGATCAGGGTATCTCTGCCTGCATTCGCCACCGGCGTATATTGAACTGAAAAGAAAACCGAATCATAATTTTGGCTTACCACCCCATAGGAATCTCTTACCTTCAGACGGAATTTCAAGAGCCCACCAGGGGCGTAATAGAGAAGGCGAAAGTTTTGCACTGCCTTGGTGGAATCTGGTTTTTTAAGTAATTCCAATTTCTTCTCTTGATATCCATCTTTAGTGGGTATAATCCGGGCTGCCGGCTCCCATATGAAATATTTAACGTAATCGCCCGCGTCAGGATCGTAGGAGGAGTCAGCATCCAGAGTCATCGTACTGTCGGCGGTGAAACCCCCTACCAGAGTATCTCCGTATACGAGATCATTCACACACTTCGCCACCGGAGGACGGGAGACCGTTACCTCGACAGTGACGGATTCTGCATCCATAGAATCAGTAACCTTTAATTGGAACTCATACGTTCCCAGATAGGTGTTATCCTCTGGAATAAAATAGGCTTTAACCGAATCAGGATTCTCAAGGGTGACGGAGACAGGCCCGGAGAGTTGAGTCCAGTGGTAACTTAAAGTATCATCAGGATTGATGTCACAACTTTGAGATCCATCCATCCAGAGGGTATCCCCGGGCGCCACACCTGTTGCATACACATCTGCATGAGGCGGATATTGTGCATTAAAAATTATAGTATCAGAATAGTCCTTCTCGTGAGATACATCGTAAACCTGCAGGTAAACCTTCAGTAACCCCCTATTCTTCCCCCCAATCACTAAAGTGGTTTTAGGGGTATTGCCGATTCCGTACACTGTAAATTTCAAGGTGTCCTGGCAATTTTGATATCTATCCATGGACCACTTATAAAGTGTGACGGAATCTCCTGGGTCATCATCATAGGACTGGGTCCCATCAAAGAAGAGGGTGTCACCCGGCAAATACTTGTCCCTCTGGATTATGGTATCTTTTCTGGCATACCAATTGATAACAGCCACCGGAGGGTTTTGTGTAGATTTGGCTAAAGAATGAGAAGTGACAGCAGAAGTAACATCGGTGGCATCTTTGGGATTGAGAGAATTCTTTATTTCATCTTCACTCATCTTCAAATGTGATTTTTTTGAGGGAGAAGGCGATCTTTCATTTTCAGCAACGAATCCGGACTTTTGTGAAGACGCTTTCTTCTTGTCTTCTCCCTCTTGGTCATCCGGGCTTGGGCTTCCGGAAGCCCCCACCTTGATGGAGCGGTAACATTCGATTGCCCCGCCTGAGCCTTCTACCGTGGAATTGCCGGTGATGATGTTGTGGAGAATGTTCGGTGCCGCCCAGTAGATGAAGATTCCTCCTCCATCATCCTCTGCCTGATTATTTGTAATCACATTATAAGCAATGGTGGGAGTGGAACTCACATCGCAGAATATTCCTCCTCCGTTGGTTTTCGTCTCTATTCCTATCTCCACTTCGGTACCCCTCCCTCCCCGAATGGTGAATCCCATCAGGGTAGAAGTCGAGTCCACAGCGGATGAAAAATAAACCACACTTCCCTTACCGTTTCCGCGAGTTAACTTGCTTCCGTCAATTATGGTTCCATTTATGATAGTGGTATCCAGAGAATCCGGTGTAACCCAACAGGCGCTCATCACAAGCAGATTATCTTTATAGAATCTCAGGTTCTCGTAATAGAGGCCCGGCTCCACCAAAACCGTATCCCCTGGTGTCGCCCAGACAATTCCCTCCTGAATGGTGGGAAGATCACCCAGGCTATCAGCCCGGATGTGGAAAAGGGTGGCAGTAGTATAAAAGAAGGTGAAAGGATCAGGAAATTCTTCCTGCCAGTAAGTTATTGTCGTATCTATCGTGTCTGAATCCACCACCCAGGTTGTTTGCGAATCCACCTCCACCCATATGGTCCAGTAATAAGCCTGCCACTGGGTTAAAGGAGGTGCAGTGGCAGGATAATCTTTGCTCCTTTCCGAACCTTCGATGGTTGAATCCTCCCAGACGATGGAGGTGAAATTAGGATCCAGAGCTAACTTAATGAGGAACCTACTGGGTGTCTCCTCATCTGGGCTACTCACTTTCCACTCAAATGTTGGAATAGCAGTGATAACCTTGGTTGAATCGCCGGGGGAAATCAAGTTTACCACAGTCAGCGCTTTTGCTTCCCTGGCAGTTGGGCCAAATGACCAGATGGAGATTGCCAGCAAAAGCAGGATATAAAGACAAACTGAATGTTTCATAACAACTCTCCTTTTAGGTTTAACTTCTTACCATACGAAGGAAAGAAATCCTTTCCTCCAGATTTTAATCGCATAATTATAAACTACTATTTCGCCGATGTCAAGGATTTTTAAAAATTTTTTCAAAAAGCTCAGATTAAACTTATTACCCCCAACTTATATATTTTTGCCTTAAGGAAAAAGAATATCCTACTTGGCGAAGCGGGTCGAATTCGGAGCTTGAGTTTTTATCTTTTTTGAAATAGATGGCTGGAAGATCCACAAAGCTTAAGAGTTGAGGTGCCAACGAACTTCCTGGCTTTTTGTGGCTAAAAGGAAGAAAGGAAAGCTCCTTTTTTTGACAGTTGACACTTTCCCTCGGTCTGTATTGCACAATTCAAATCAAGGAATCATACCACCTTATCTTGAGATGGGAGGGAAGGTTGTTGTCGCAATTGGTCTTCTCTCTCTATTTATCAGAGTTCCCTCCGTAGGATTCTGCGGAAAGGCATCGGCTATACTTTAAAATAGTTATTCACGTACTTCCCCCTCCTCGCAGGCTGAAGCTCATTTGTCCATTTGGATCTCAGTTGAGTCAAATGACCATAGGAAGTCAAATGACCTGCGGCTACCCCTTCCCGTATAAAATTTTTTTATCTCAATTCTCTAAATTTTAAGGAACGTCCAACATTTCCCCTATTGTAAAAATGGACAGGAAAAGTTCAAGGGTTTGAAGGTTCAATTGATATGGGGGATGTGATTGATTGTGCTCAGAGGATGGGCGAGGATTTGAGAAAAGCTATAAAAGAAAATCATATCAGTTGATCCGAGGGGTCCGGATGATGTTCCTTGACCAACGAGAGGATTCTTGCCAGATTGGCGTGGACGTTAGAAAAAACCTTGGAGAATTGTTTCAAAAGCTCAGTATACTGCCACTTGAAGCTAAATGCCTGCGGTGGGAGTTCAAATATCTCCAGAAGGGTTCTTTTACAAATCTCATCTATGTATCTTAAGACAAGATAGGGACATTCCGGGATATTCACATCCAGAAGTTCTCCCCGGCTGAGTCTTTCCTTATAATTTTCAACCTTTTCTAAAACCACGGTGCCAAAACACCAGGGGGACATGATTACTCCCAGAGTGGAATCATCTCCATAGTAACCATACGCGTTTTTCAAAACCACCTCAACAATGATTTTTCTGGCACAATAGTATGCACGGGTCTCCTCGCATTTTGGATCACAGCTTTCCATCTTCTCCCTTAAGTTTCTCAACTCACTTAAGCATCTTCTCTCCAGCCCTTCCAGGAAGGCATAAAAATCTTCAAAATAGACTTTTGCCCCTTCACTAACCGTGTAAATGTAATATCCCCTCTCATCTTTTTTCACTTTGGGTTCTTTGATTTTCCTTAACTTCTCGTCAGGGAAACCTCTTTTTATGCCGATGGACAGGGTCTTTTCCATTTCTTTATCCTTTACCTAAAAAGGCTTTAATTTTCAACCAATAAAAAAAGCAAAAAATATGCCTTCGGTCAAAGGGCAGAAATGAGGAGGGGATCTTGAGTTAAGCCATGAACCATCATAAGGTTACTATCAGAGCAGTCGAGAGGGTATTGTGCAACCAGGTTCATATTCTTTGCAAAAAGACCACCATTTGCTACTTGACCAAAAGCTTTTTTAGATTATATTGGTCAAAAAATTTAACACCTATAATAAGAAAGAGAGAAAAAAATGTCTGGGATATATAAAACACTTATCGGAGGGAAATGGAAAGAAGGGAAAAAGCTCTTAGAGGTAACGAACAAATATACAGGCGACGTGATTGGATCGGTTCCTTTAACTGATAAAGAGACTTTTGAGGAGGCGATTGAGTCTGCTCAAGTTGGATTTTCCCTCATCTCCAATATGCCCGCCTACAAGCGATCAGAAATCTTAGAGAAAACCTCGGAGAAAATAGAAGAGAGAAAGGATGAGATCACCCGGATCATCGCCATGGAGGCGGGGAAAGCGTGGAAGCATGCCAAAGCGGAGGTGGAAAGAGCGGTTCAGACCTTTAAGTTTGCTTCCGAGGAGGCAAAGTCGATTCATGGTGAAACAGTGCCTATGGACGCCGCCATAGGCGGAGAGAAAAGGATAGGGTTTTGTCTTCGTTTTCCTGTGGGAATCGTGGGAGCGATCAGCCCATTTAATTTCCCTTTGAATCTGGTTGCTCATAAAGTAGCGCCGGCAATTGCCGCGGGATGTTCTGTGATACTCAAGCCTGCCTCGATGACTCCGCTCACCTCCCTGAAATTGGGCGAGATATTGATGGAAGCTGGTCTTCCGGACGGTGCATTAAACATCATCATTGGCTCCGGATCAACCGTGGGCAACTGGCTGGTCACCGATGAACGCCTTTCCATGATTACCTTCACCGGCAGTCCTCCGGTGGGAAGGGATATAAAAGAGAAATCCGGATTGAAGAAGGTGACCCTGGAGTTAGGTTCAAATTCCGCCTGCATCGTTGATGAATCCGCCGACCTGAATTTGGCAATACCGCGCTGTATTGTAGGAAGTTTTGCCTATGCCGGGCAGGTTTGTATTTCCGTCCAGAGAATTTATATCCATCAGAAGATTTTGGATGAGTTCACCCAAAGATTTCTAAAAGGGACTGAAAATCTGAAATTAGGCGACCCTCAGAATCCTGAAACGGATATGGGACCCATGATTACAGAGGAAGATGCCAAAAGAACTGAAAGCTGGGTAAATGAGGCAGTTTCTGGCGGTGCAAAAATATTAATCGGTGGAAAGATGGAGAAGAATTTTTATCATCCCACGGTTTTGACCAACGTGAAACCGGATATGAAGGTGATGGCAACCGAAATTTTCGCTCCGGTGGTCTGTTTGGTTCCCTTTAACGATTTTTCCGATGCGGTGAGAATGGCGGACGATTCAATCTATGGTCTGCAGGCAGGGGTATACACCTCTGATATTGAAAAGGCATTTCAGGCGGTAAAAGGAATAAAAGTAGGTGGTGTCATAGTGAACGATGTTCCCACCTACCGTGCAGATCAGATGCCATACGGCGGAGTAAAGGAATCAGGAATCGGAAGAGAAGGCTTAAAATATGCCATCGAGGAGATGACGGATATAAAGATGGTGGTTTTTAATTTGCAAAAATAGTTCACATCTGGTTGGGGCAGGGGTTCAACCCCTGCCCCAACAGGGGAATTGCGTCACGGACGGGGCGTCCGTTCACGGTGAATCCGTTCAGGATGAATCCGTGACGAACAAGAAAATCTTTTCTTACTTGTTGTTGGTCTTCATGACCAACAACAAGTCTTTTCCCTTGGTGAGAACATCAATGGATAGCGGAAAAAGAAAAATGATTTGGGAAACAGCCCCTCCTATTGCCGAAGCATCATACACTTATGATTCCCTTAAAGCTTTGACTATGCCGCAATAGTTTTTGTTCTTGAAGATAGCCGCCCCCGATACCAATATGGCTGCCCCCGCCTTTTTCACCAGTTTAGTGTAGGTCAGGAGCCCCGTGCTCCTGACACCTTTATTTGTCAGGTGCGCAGGGCACCTGACCTACAAAGCTGCGGCATCAAAAAACCAAGTTCTTTTGGAGTGCAGAAGTTTGTCCGAAGGATCCCGCTTTGCGGGTCTTCTGCGGTTTTAAAGATCAAAACCAAATTCGCACCCCGCCTCTGGCGGGGTGCACTCCTTTTAAAACCCTCACGGCGTTTCCTACTGCCAATATGCCAATAGATGTACAACTTTGAACGTAGCAAGCCCCAAACCAAAGGTTTCATTCTATCTCTTGCGATTCTCTAATAGCTTTGATTATCCGGCAGTAATCTTTACTCTTAAATATGGCCGCCCCTGCTACCAAAATGGTTGCCCCTGCTTTCTTCACCAGTTTGGCGGTCTGAGGGTTTATACCTCCATCTACCTCTATTTTTGTTTTCAATTTATGTTCTTGTATGAATTTTTTTGCCTCTTCGATCTTGGGCAGAACCGATGGGATGAAACTTTGTCCTCCAAATCCCGGATTAACCGTCATCAATAAAAGTAGGTCTATCTCTTTTAAAACAGGCTTGGTCACACAAAAGGGCGTGGCGGGATTTAATGCACACCCTACCTTCACCTTAAAGCTTTTAATAAAATTTATGGTTCGATGAAGATGCCTGCACGCCTCGAAGCTTACGGTAAGATAATCTGCGCCGCTTTTGACAAACGACTCCACAAAAAAGTCCGGATTTTCGATCATCAGATGAACGTCTAAGGGGAGCTTGGTACAGCGGTTTATGGCTTCAACGATCATAGGACCAAAGGTGATGTTGGGCACAAAATGACCGTCCATTACATCCAGATGGAGAAGTTCCACCTTACATTTTTCCACCCGTTTGATTTCTTTTTCTATATTTCTGAAATCGGCAGATAAAAGAGAGGGTGCTACTTTTATCATTTATCACCTCTAGAACAGTTTAAAGTTTAAGCTCTCTTCCTCAAGAAAACTAATCTCAAACCGAGAAAAGTGCGCAGGCAACCGAATAAGGTGGTAGCCGCACCCTTCAAGGACTGTTGAAAAACTCTATTGGCA
>JAGMFA010000058.1 GCA_023127875.1 Candidatus Zixiibacteriota bacterium | reverse complement strand
GAAAGGGCGGAAAAGACCAAAAAGAAAGACAAGAAGTTACAGAATGACACCGCCGAAAAGTCTTCTAAGCCAAGTAAACACAATAAACTAAACGGAAACAACCCAAAGCAAACCAAAACATGAATTTTTGAGATTTTGGGTTGTTTCGACTTATTTTGGGCACAAAATGGGCACAAATCTATTTAGCCATTCCTAAAGATATTCGGTATCCCTATTGCATCCTGAAAACTGTTTACATTGAAATTGTACTTAGTAATAAAAAGATGGGGCCAACTATAAAAACATATAAAAAAGGACTCACGGCAAGAAGGTCTTACTCGTCTCTACCCTAGCCGGGCTTGGCAAGCAGATCTTCGATATCCAAGATGCGAAGAAGATTTAGAAGGACGATACAGAAAAAGTCGCGCACGCGCTGGTAGAAAAGAAATGGGGGCTGCCACTCAGGAGGGGTTTATATGTCCTGTGTGATATCGATATAGTACTTTCTCATTTTTCTGACTCTGCAAGGCATATAAGAAGAATCTTTCCAAATTCACCTTTTATCAAATAAGCTCGATCTGTTCCGCCCTTGTGACTTTCCCGATTGCCATCGGGACGTTCTCCCAAGTGAACTACGATCCCAGAAAATCGATTACAAGTCAATAGTCAAGAATCATCATCTAAACAGGATGGTAAAACCATCATGGCTATATCTAAAATGCGGACAAGTTGCTTTTCGTCGAGGATAAAATCGGAGGGAAATCTTCCAAGATGGGTTTGTAAAAACGCAATCTTCAGCTTTATCTGGAACGTATTCCAAGAGCTTAATACCCAGTGGTATGATCAGGAGGAGAATACGCCATGAAAATACACAGATCCGCCCTTCCTTTATTTTCTCTTTTTTGGGGACGGTTCGTTTTCTGGGGACGACGGATCTGTCTTGCTTCGAAGTAGACACAGGCAGGAATTGCCCCTTAAGCAGATGTCACTCTCTTCATCACTATATATGAAAATCCCTTCATTCTTTTTGTCGACAAAATACTGAAAATCTTTAGGGAGTTTTTTCTAATTCGTCAGGTCATGGGTTCTCAGTGGATGGTATCTTGCTCACCTGGATTAAAAAGGCGCTAATGGTTGCTCATCAAAAATCTTCAAATCCGCAAATCTCTCTTTTGGCTCCACCGGTGGTTGAACATCTTCTGCTTGATCCTTAGCATCGTGCCAACAAAGGAGTTTGGCTCTTCTCCATTTTAGTTGCTTGACCTCTTGTCCGCCTCCGCCGTAGGCGAATCCACCTTTGGCGGAAAAGGCGGACTCGCTTCCCCCGCCAGAGGCAGGAGAGGAAGAGAGGTGAGACTGTTTGTAGTTGCCCAGTTTATTGGGCTAACTGATGTTCGACGAATCAAACCGCTGCAATTTTTTGCCAGTAGCGGTCGTATTTCTCCCTATGGCGTAAGTGCGTACGCATTTTTTGAAGAAGACCCTGAAAGAAGAAATCTATTCCCTTTGGTCATAGGTTTAAATCTAAAGTTTTTTTAAAGCTTGAAATGAATTTGCCGATATAAGCCAACAACGGGAGTGACGAGGGGACGGCCGCGGTGAAATCAACGTTATTTCTTACCCGCGGAAAGCACTTCCCAAATGAGTCGCAAAAGATTCAAAATGGGGGGATTTTCGCTTTCCTGTTCTCAATTAACTGAAGCATAAGCCATTGGAGAAAAATGTGGAAGGAATTCCACATTTAGTAGGTAAGTAGGGTACTTTTGTATTCCTGAATCAGTTAAGACTTACTTTTGTTTTTCAAATAAGCTTAAACTGAAAAGCAGGGGCAAAAGGGAATGAATGAACCTCAAAAAAATGAAAGGGGGTGAATAAGAATGAAGAGCATGCGAAAACTCTTCCGAAGCCAGGCCGGATTTACCTTAGTCGAGCTGGCAATAGGACTGGTCATCATCGGTCTTCTGATCGGAGCCATTCTGGGAGGCGCCCAGATGATCAAGAACGCCAAGATCAAAAGGCAGATATCGGACTTGCGAGGTCTCTACGGAGCGGTCTATACCTTCTTCGACAGACACATGCAGCTGCCCGGGGATAGTGATGCCGACGGTTATTTCGATAGCGACTCCACGGTATGGGCTGACATAGAAGCCCTAGAGTTAGCTTACGAGGCCAAAAGGAGTCCGTTTGGGGCTAAGTACTACTTCGGTGCCGACACGCTTGCAACACCGACAGCCCACAGGAATGGCAATTTCCTCAAGATCAGTCTTCCTCCGGACGTGGCGGAGAGTGTTGACAAACAAATTGACGATGGAATAGACAGCACCGGCTTTGTTGTATCACCCACGACTTACACCGGTACTGCAAAGATTGACGTTTACTACTTTATCGACTAAGGGATGATAGTCGGTTGGGAGGGGGACACTGCCAAAGATACCGTCCCCACAGGCCGTGCCCCCTTCCCGAAGTTTTCTGAAAGTAGCCGCCTCACCAAAGGCGTAACGCATTTTACTTAGCTCGATCGTGAAGATGCCTCACATAAATCGAGCACTATCTAATATTGCTTTTTTGAGAAAATTAAATGAGCTTCTTATTTTTTCGGATTGCTCATGGGCGCTCCTATAAGGGGTTTACCCTTGTGGAGCTGGCCATAACCATGGCTATAATCGGGTTGCTTACAGTTTCCATTGTCGGACTTTATGCCGCCATAGGAAAAAGACAGAGGGAGGTAAATACTAAAAAGGAGATGGAGAGCATCCGGGAGGCGATCTTGGGCTATTATCAAACCTATCTGGTTCTGCCGTCTCCTGATGCCGGATACGTGGTTCCCATTGACGACCTGGAACTTCCTCCTACGGCGCAGAAAGATGAGATTTATACGGATAAGTATTATGCCTATGTGGCTTCCAATGATGGAGACACCCTCAAAGTCGACGGACAGTCTATCGGGAATACAGCTATGGTTTTGATATCCAGCGGAGCAAATTTAGAATTCGAGGAGAGCAATACCGATCTGACCAATGGGGAATATACTCAAGACGGCACAACCGATGATTTTGATGACATACTCATCTATCTTTCGGCTAATGAGTTGGCCTCTTCTATTTCATGGAGAAGAGAGATAGAGGAGGAGGTGGCGGTCCTAAATCAGGCCGCCCAGATATTGGCTGAAAACGATGACGACGGGGATGGGTTCGTGGATGAGGATTCCACTGACGCACCGGGCAACGCGGATGGCGTCACCGATTGGAATTTAGTAACCGGAGTGCAATCTTTAGTTAATGCCGGACTTATATCCAATCCCGACCATGTGGTGGACCCATGGGGAACCGAATATTGCTGGGATTCAGTAAATCACAGATTCTATTCCGCGGGTCCGAACAAGACAGATGAGGGATGTGGCGGTGACGATATATGTCCTTAAAAGGGGGCAGGATCTAATGCTTTTGTGCGTAGATTTTGCAGGTAAGAAAATCAAGATAATAGGCGTAGAGAGAGAGGAAAAAAAATTCAAAGTGGTGACAGCGCTTGAATTTGATGGTTCTGATCTGGCTTTATCCTTTGGAGAGTATCTTAAAAGCACATCTGTTGATGTTGACGAAATAAGGGTTTCAGGAGCTTTGGAAAACACCTTCCATAAAATCTTTATTTTGCCTGATCTTAAAAAGAAGATGCTCAAATCAGCCTTGGAAACAGAGGTGATAAAAACCTTTGGAAATGATTATCAATTTAGATACCAGGACTTAGGCGAAGTGCCCGGTCCCGGCAACAAAGTTAATCGAAAGGTAATGGCCGTGGGGATAAAAAGGAATAACTTAGAAGAACTCTCACAGATGTTTGCCGACTCCCGAACCAAACCGAACATTTATACAACTTATCCCGCAGCCTTGCAGGCTCTACTTGAAAAAATGGGAATCCTCTCTGAAGAACCCCTGGCCTTTATGGAACTTGATCATCCCACCGGTCGGATCATCGTCTTCAAAGGAAAAGAAATCCGACTGACCCGAGAGCTTCCTTTAGCTGAGGGAGAGAAGGATCCTGAAAGTTCAGCCCTAACTAAGGATATCTACCGGACTCTTCTCTTCTACAACGACACCTATCCTGAGGAGAGGGTAAGCAGATTGATGTTCACGGGAAACTCCACCACCTCGGAAACTATGCAGAATTTAAGCCAAAAGACCGGAGCGGAGATTATCCCTTTTGACCCTGAAACCGTTTTTCAGGGAATGAAGGAGATACCTCATATCCATCCCGGGTGTTTAGGCTTGGCTCTTTTGAACCCTGACCGCTGCAGTTTTGGGTTTATGCCCTTCTCGGTGCAAGAGAAGAGGAAGATAAAGAAAACATTAACCTTATCCACCTGCGCCTTCTTCGGTGTTCTTTTGATCTTAGCTTTAGGCATTTCTCGATTTTCCTTAGATTTGAGAAACTTAAGTGCTTTTCACGGAGGGATAAAGGGGGAGATCAAGATGAAGGAGGACAGGTTGAAGGAGATGCCCTTAGAATTCGTCTCTCAATCCATCGAGACCTCCCAGCCCCCCTGGTCTGAAATTCTTCTGGAACTGGCCGCGGTGGTGCCCCCAGGGGTGGCTCTTGAGACTTTCACCTTAAAAAAGGTGAAGAGAGCATGGCGAGGGGAGGTCACCGGTGTCGCAGATGGAACAGACGAGATTAACTCACTCCTGTTGGTGGAGGAGGTGCAAAATAATTTCGTTCAATCGCCTCTTTTTGGTGGGGTTAAGTTGACTGAAAGGGAACTGCAGGGCAAACAGGTAGCATTCAAGATAATCTATCAATTGGACATTTAAGATGGGCAAAGAGAAGATTATACTTATCGGCTTCGGTTTTCTGATTTTGTTGTTTGCTTTTTTAGGAATAAAAAGAATTAAGTCGCTTAACGGACAGATTGCCGAACAAAAGGAACATGTGGCAAAATCATATCAACGGTTGGAGTACGTCAAGGATCTGGAGAAATCTTTGGAAGAAAGAAGAATGAGCGGCAGGGTTTTAGTCGAAATTCCACGGGCGCAGGATCTGGTTGCCAACAAAGTCCTGATGAAAAAATTTATGAAATCCTTCTTGCTGCGATTGGGGCTTGAAGCTGAGGTGAAAGTAGAAAATGAGCGCAAAAGCAAAGACTTTCCCGATGTGGTCATGGTAAATGAAGTGCCCCTCAAGATTGGCATAAAAAACTATTCCTCCTATGAGCAGGTGATGAAGATGTTAGCCGAATTCAAAAATTTCCCTTTTACGGTCGAAATACTTACCATTGGCGGAACGGATGTGGCCGTGCCCGGGAATTTAAGGGTTCAGCTCAAGTATTATGTTATCCCGGAGGGCTCCTAAAATGGAAATCCCTAAAGGGTTGAAATCCAAAAAAATTCTCTTCGGGGCGGTAGTGATGGGGATAATTCTGGTGGCATTTTTTGGGTTGAAGTTCATGACCTCAGGCGGAGGTGATGTGGTACCTGAGAAATCCCGGCCTGCTCGTCGACCAGAAAAGAAAATCTCCAAACCCCAAAAGAAGGAAGAGACGAAATCTCCGCTCTTTGCAGCCATGGAAGCGCTGAAAGATCCTTTCCGCTCAGAGGATCCCAAGGCTGCAGAATTGCAGGATAAGCTCAGGCTAACTCAAAAGGAAATAGAATACTTGAAAGCCACCTTGGAAGAAAAAAAACTCCGACAGGAGATAAGGGAGATAGAGAAATCGATGGCCGAAAGTGATCGGACAGGCACATCCGGAAACGAAGTGGAGACCATATCCTCGAATGGGAAAAGAGAGGAAACCAAATCCCAAAAATGGGTGCAAATCAAGGCGATCCTGATCATCGATGATGGGAAGACTGCCCTCATTGTTTCCGGGGGCAAAAAGTCCTGGGTTCATGAGGGAGAGCAATTTGACGGTTGGGAGATAAAAGAGATCAGAGAAGAAAGTGTGGTTCTCTTTAAAGAGGGCAAAACCTCTGTTTTCTTCTATGATCGTCCAGGTATCACCAAAGAAGGCGAATCATGAGAAAATCTAATTTCACAAAGGGAATACGGGGCACATTTTTGGTGCTTATTTTTCTTTGTGGCTGCGCTTCAAATCTTGCTCAGCATGATGTGGAGAAGGCGATGACGCAAATTGAAGAAAGCGCAGAGACTCCACCACCTGTGCCTCCAGACTTAAAGTTGTCTCCCCTGCTGGAGGTTGAAGTTGAAAAAGAAAAGCTTTTCTCCTTCTCTGGAAAACAAATAACCTTAGAAGATATACTCTATCCTCTGTCAAAGGAAGCTGGTTTTAATATCGTCTGGGATAAAGAAGTCAATCCAAAGGCTCGACTAAGCGTGGTCTTCGAAGATCTGACGTTGGATGAGGCACTGAATGCCATATTTGCTCCCACCGACTACCTGTATTCGGTTAACAGCCCCACCCTTTATGTTAAACTTATAGATACCCGTGTCTTTGAGTTGGGGTACGTTCCTACTAAGGTCAAATCTCAGATGCAGGTAGGAGGTGATGTGCTAGGATCGATTCCGGATGTGGGAGGAATAAGCGGACAATTCCAAATTACCGGGACCACGGACGACGAAGGGGTTGATCTCTGGAAGCAAGTGGAAGAGGGACTCAAAAACACAATCTCTTCGGAGGGGAAATATTTCATCAATAGACTTGCCGGGATGGTGACTGTAACCGACCGCAAGAGGAACCTGCAGATGGCTGAGGAGTTCATTCAGAATCTGAGGAGTGCCCTATCCAGACAGGTGCTGATTGAAGCTGAAGTAATTGAGGTTACTCTGGAGAAAGCTCAATCTTGGGGAATCGATTGGTCGGCTGTTCACTCCTTCTTACTGGAAAATAAAACCATCGATTTAACAGCCAGTCAGACCTTGGGCTTGCCTGGTTCAGTGGTTGAGTTTACTGCTTCTCGACATGATGCCACCCTGGTTCTCGACGTCCTGGGCAGGTTCGGAGAGGTTAATGTCCTCTCCAAACCCAGAATCAGCGTGATGAACGGCCAGACAGCGATGATCAATGTGGGGCGGGTGATAAGTTACTGGGAGTTGACCGGACTTTCTGCCGGAGCAGAGGTGGGTCAGCCAATTATTTTCCCCGAACAAAAGACCGTACTTTTAGGTCTGACCATGGGGGTAACCCCTTTTATCTCGTCGGATGGTTATGTTACCATGCAAGTGGTTCCGATTGTGAGCGACGCTTCTACTTGGTCTGAATTTCAGTTTGAAAATCAGACGCTGAAAGCTCCCAATATCGATATTCGGGAGACCAGTACTCAGGTGCGGATAAAAAATGGGGAGACCATCGTAATTGGGGGTCTTATTACCTCCAAGAAAACTGACACAGAACATAAGGTTCCCTTGTTAGGGGATCTGCCTTTGCTGGGCTATTTCTTCAAACGGAAGGAGACGACCGAACAAAGAGCAGAGTTAGTCATCTTCCTGACCCCCAGGATAACCACTTTTGACAAAAAGGGAGGCTAAAATGAAATTGATATACAAATCCTCCACAGAGGGAGAAGGGGTTATTCAAGGGTCTACCGATCGCAACAGGATAATTTCTTCATTCAAACAGAAAAGCAACGAAGCTCTCCTGCGGGTGGATCTTCTGGATTCATACAAAAGTTACTTTAAATTCAAAGAATCACCCTTTTCGGTTGCTCCTGACCCCAAGTTTTTCTTCTTCTCCAATTCGGCGGCTGAAGCGCTAAACCATATGCGGTATGGTATTTATGAGGGCTTGGGCTTCACCCTGATAACTGGGGAACCGGGCACGGGTAAAACCATGCTTTTAAGATATTTCTTGAGCAAATCTGGGAAGGATTTGCGAGTAACCCATATCTCCGACCCCCGTCTGTCTGGAAAAGAACTTCTGCGGGCAGTTCTGGAAGATCTGGGGGTATCAAGATTTCCCCAGGAAGATTTGACCGAAAGAAAGTTGACCCAAAAGCTTCACCATCTGCTTGTTTTGGCTTACCGTCAATCAAAGAAGGTGGTCATCTTTTTAGACGAAGCTCAAGGACTGGATTTCGAATCCTTAGAGGACTTGAGACTTCTTTCTAATCTGGAAACGAACAACCAGAAGCTGATTCAGATTGTTCTTTTTGGTCAGACAGAATTGGAAGAAAAGTTACAGGAGAGGCGACTGCGGCAGTTTGATCAGCGCATTCTGGTAAGATATAATCTTCTGCCGCTTGAGCTTGAGGAGATTCAGCCATACATCCAACATCAACTGACCGTGGCTAAGATCGATTCCCATGTGGAATTTGATCCTCAGTCCACAAACAAAATCTATGAGATCTCCAGGGGATTGCCCCGGATGGTCAATGTGCTTTGCGAAAGAGCCATGATGTCCGCCTTCGTTGAGAATACTAAAAAGATCAGTGTGCAAAATGTCTTAGAGGGTTGGGAAAGTTTGAATGGGATAAAGCTATTAGAAAGAATGAGATTGTAGATAAGAATACATTATAACCATTAGGGTAAAAAAGTGGGACTGATAACTAACGCTGTAAAGAAGGTGGAGGAGAAAGAAAGCCCGCCGGTTGAGCAGGAGACACCACCGAAGCCAGAAGTTAAAAGAGGGTTAGGGAAAAAGAAAGTGGTGATTGCAGTGGCGGCTTTACTGTTTCTTGGAGCCTCCTTGGGTCTTGGCTACTTGTTTTTACTCAACCCCACACCAGAGGCTCCACCAAAGGTATCCCGTCGCTCGATAAGTGCCAGGAAGAAGCCAGCCAAACCTGCAACCGCCCAGGCGGAACAGGAAAAAGATACCGGAGCGGAAAAAACAAAGGTGGGAAAAAAGGAGACCGCTTTGGCAGAAATTTCGAAAAAACCAGTTGCTGGACAAGAGCCGACCAAAGAGAGCGCGATAGTTAGTGAGCAAAGGGCGAAAACGTCAGCGCCTGTGGAAGAGGCTTCTGATCAAACCGCTGAGAACCAGATTTCCAAGCCAACAGATGAAGTAGAAACTCCAAAGCCTCCGATTGAAAAGCCTCAAGAATTTATTGCATCTTCAACTTCTGAAAGTGAAGAAAAAATCACAAAAGATGTTATCTCTTCTGAAGGTGAAAAGGAGGCCTCTGGAGAATATATTCCAGATGAAACTCTATCCCTTGCCCCCGAAGAAATACCTTCAGGAAAAGTCACCCCACCATTTCCTGTAGAGCCAAAAAAGTGGTTGCCCCAAAAACCATTGACCGTTACTGAAAGATCTGATTCCAGAGCACAAAAGTACTATAAAAAGGGAACATCTTATCAGCAACAAGGAGAATTCAGTCGGGCTATTGATTCATACAGAAAGGCGCTGCGTTTCAACCCGGATCATCTCAAAGCACACATGAATCTGGCAACAGCTTATTTGCAGATAGGTAGGTTAAAAGAGGCGGAAAAGGAACTGGTTTACCTTTATGCTTTGAAGCCCAAAGACGGCAACATACTTTTTAATTTGGGTTTGCTCTTGTATAAAACTGCTGAGTACTCCTCTGCTAAGAACAAGCTCAAGAGGCTGTTAGAATTAGACCCCTTTCATTTGGAGGCAACTCTTCTTCTGGGCAGCATCTATGAGGAAAGGGGAGAACTTGGCAAAGCACTTGAGTCTTGCACGAAAGCCTATCGGATTAATTCAGCTGATCCTCGTGCCATTTACCGATTAGGTAGGGCCTGGGACTTGGCAGACGAGCCCACAAAGGCGGCAAAATACTATCGGCTATTTCTGAGTTGTCGTGCGGAGAAAGAAAATCAATTAGAGTTGGCTGTGCGCGATAGATTGAAATATCTTGTCTCGGGAAGGAAGGAGAAATGACTCAAATAGAGACTCAAACATTGGGAGATATGTTACTTAAGACCGGGAGGATAACCAAGAGCCAGTTTGAGCTGGCACAGAGAGAGAAGGATCGTACCGGCGCCAAGTTTGGAGAGGTCTGTGAGAGATTAGGATTTATAGGCCACCAGGAGGTGCTTAAGTTTGTGGGGGAGCAAACGGAAACCCCTTATCTTGATTTCTCCAAGACCCCGATTGATAATGAAGCGATTAAGCTCGTGCCAGAAGAGATTGCCAGATCGTTCAAGTTGATACCGGTGGAAACAAAGGAGGGGATACTGACCGTGGCCATGGCTAATCCCAATGACATCAACGCCATAGACAGGCTGAGGGAAATTACCAACCTTACCGTCGAACCCAAGATCGCAGATGAGGACACGATTTTAGAGTTCGTGGATGAATTCTACGGAATGACCGTCGACCCGGAGAAGGAGATTGAGGAGAGCTTGAGCCAGGCTCTAAGCTTAGACGAGGTGGAGGAGGAGACCGCTCCACTTATCAAATTGGTCGATTCTATAATCGCTCAGGGGATAAAGGAGACGGCCACGGACGTTCACATAGAGGTGGACGAGAGTGTGGGGCGGGTGCGTTACCGGATAGACGGCGTTCTGGAGACCGCCTTCATCCTGCCCAAGAAGATCTATCGGGCAGTGGTCAGCAGGATAAAGATTATGTCGGAACTGGATATAACTGAAACCAGGATTCCACAGGATGGATCCATGACCATCACCTACAACTCCCAGGACATCGACGTCCGTGTCTCGACCATGCCCATCTTTTGGGGTGAAAGTGTGGTGATGAGAATATTGCGCAAGCCCAGGTTTGTTTTAAGTCTTCAGGATTTAGGTTATTGGGGTGAGAATCTAGAGGTGTTTAAGAGGTTGATCAGGAAACCTTACGGCATGCTCGTGATCACCGGTCCCACCGGCTCGGGCAAGTCCACCACCCTTTATGCTGCACTCAGCAACCTGAATACTCTGGAGAAGAATTTGATTACGCTGGAGGACCCGGTAGAGTACAAGCTTGCCATCGCCAAGCAGTCTCCGATTCATGAGAAGGCGGGATACACTTTTGCCAAAGGACTGCGCTCCATTCTGCGTCATGATCCGGACATTATTTTGTTGGGAGAGATGAGAGATGAGGAGACTGCGGAGATGGCATTTCGAGCATCCATGACCGGTCACTTGGTCTTCACCACCCTGCACGCCAACAGTGCCTCAGCCGCGGTGGCACGTCTTCTGGACATGAACATCGAGCCCTTTGTGATATCCACCTCTCTTTTAGCGGTGATAGCTCAAAGACTGGCTCGAAAGATATGCTCCAAGTGCAAGGAGAGTTATACCCCGTCTGAGGAAGAGCTTAGCTCTTATCCACAGCTGAAGGAGTTGAAAAATCCAACTTTCTACCGGGGTAAGGGCTGCGAAAAGTGCAAGCATACCGGCTATAAAGGCAGGATCGGGATATTTGAGGTGCTTGAAGTTAATGCAGAGGTAAACCAGCTCATCCTCCAGAAAGCCCTCTCCGTCGAGTTGGAAAAGGCTGCTGGGCTGAAGAGCATGTTAGACGACGGCATCGAGAAGGTGCTGAAAGGGGTAACTACCATAGAAGAGATCCAAAGGGTGATCGGATAATGCCTCTATATACCTATCAGGCAGTAGATAATAAAAACAAACGGCTAAAAGGTAGCCTGCCCGCACACACTCTGGAGGACGCAGAAAGTCAGATTCGGGAAATGGGCCTGTATCCTCTTTCGGTGCAGGCAAAGGCAAAACGAAAATCTGGCGGTTTTGGATCCGGGAAGGTTGCCTCAAAAGACGTTCTCTCATTCACCATCCAACTACATTTGATGTTTACCGCCGGTCTGCCCCTTTTGCAGTCCTTGCAGAACATAGCGGAACAAGAGAAGAATCCCAAATTTCAGGAAGTGATCGGGGATATTTGCAAAAAGATCGAGACCACCGGCTCCTTCTCCGAGGCCATCGCCGCTCATCCCAAGGTTTTCCCCCCCTTCTATCTGGGCGCAGTAAGAGCCGGCGAATCTGGCGGCACTCTGGCCGAAATATTGGACGAATTGGCTGTCTCCCTGGAAAAACAGGATGCACTTCAGGCAGAATTAAAACAAGCTATGATGTATCCTTTGATGATCATGGTGGTCATGTCAGCAGTTACCGGCTTTTATGCTTTTTATCTTATGCCCAAGATGATGAAATTAGTGATAGAACTAGGCGCACCCATTCCCTGGTACACCCGAGGGGTCCAGTTTATCATCGGTTCCATCATGAGCCTCTGGATTCCCATTGTGGCTTTCGCCGTCATGGGCTTTGTTGCCCTTATTTTTTACCGTAAGACCGAGAGTGGAGCTTATACTTTAAGCTACATGAAGATGAAGATTCCCCTTTTCGGCTCGGTTATTCAGAAAAGCGTCTTATGCACCTTCTCCCATTATTTGTCACTTCTGCTCCGCTCTGGCTTTGGGTTGCTCCCCTCTCTGGATTT
>JAGMFA010000057.1 GCA_023127875.1 Candidatus Zixiibacteriota bacterium | reverse complement strand
AAGTCCTGACCATGTCTGAGTTCAAAGATCCTATGGCTGGGTTCAGGTTCCAGAGAACTGGCGAGTTGGTATCACCCTTAGGTTCCACCTTGATCAGATGCGATGATGTGGACACCGATTTGGTGATCGGACTGGACAATCGCTTTGCGGTGGAGGAGGTGATAAGCCAGCCCTTGATGGTGGAATATGACAAGGTGATCGAGCAGAAATTGGAGGAGGCGGTCATATCTGAGTCCATAGCTTATGCCAAGGTGATCAAGGAAGCGGCTTTGGTTCTGGATACAGTCTGGTCGTAGAACGATATACCTCACCCCCCGTCCCCCTCTCCATTTCATGGAGAGGGGAAGATAGGGGGAGAGGTTAGGAAAATCTATCATGCAGAAACTTATAGATACAGTCAATTCATACTACGCCACTGGTATTCAGCCTTAAGCTAAGATTCTGGTAGCCGCAGGCTTCAGCCTGCGAAAAGAGGTGAGGAAAAATCTATCATGCAAAAACTTATTGATACGGTCAATTCATATTACGCCACCGGCATTCAACCTCAGGCTAAGATTTTCAAAGTTCCATCTGGACAATACAGGGATCGGGTAATTGCCATTTACCCGAAGACTCCCAGTAGTTTGGTGTATGTTTGGGCTGATCCGCCATATGAGAGTTGGTCAGATCCAGAGGATTTGGTCACCGATTCAGCAGATTACCCCTGTTCAGCTTATATGGACTCAAATGGCAATATTTATCTGGTATACACTCAACAGACCACTTTGGCTTTGCTTGAGTTAAAGCTCACTTTCTCCTCAGGTAGCTGGAGCGTGGGGACAGTTAATACGGTGTGTAATGTGGGACAGAATTATTATCCCAGCATCTCAGAAGATTCCATGGATCGCCTATGGATCTCGTGGACTTATTATGATTCGGTGGCTGAAAGATATTTTGTTCATGTGAAATCATCCACCGATGATGGAGTCACCTGGGGGTCAGGTCCTTCGGATCCGGGCACTGCTTTGACCAATGGGACTGCATCCTGCTTTTCACAGCTTATCTTCCAGTCTCCTCTCGTTCATTGTTTCTATTCCGATGATTCCACCCTTTTGGCTTATCGTTCCTTTGAATTATCCGGTTCGGTCTGGTCCTCCCAGCAGACGATTTACTCTGGATCCCCCATTGATGATAACTTTCATGCGGATTTATCTTCAGACCAGAAAGTAGGAATCGTCTTCCCAGGAAGTTCCTCCCTTCTTTACAGGGAATTTGATGGAAGCAACTGGAGTGGGGTTTTCACCGTTGAGGATAGCCTTCCCGTAAGCCCCACCATAAAATTCTTTGGCACCATACCTTTTGTCTTCTTTGCCAAGAACATCGGGACTGGACAAAACCAAATTTTCTATTCCTATAAGGAAGATACCTCTTTTGTGACACCGGCACCTTTTGAAAAGGGACAAAAGCCTTTTGAGTGTGTCTTTTGTTATGACCATTCAGCCACGGAGAAATATGTGGATCTGACCACTCAAGCTTCTGATTTGACCGCAGCCGACGTTTATCATCCCACCTCCAACAGTTTGGTTAAAGACGAAGAAGATGCTTTCTATATGGGGATGGACAAAAAATTCAATTTGGCGAAAACGATTTTGTCTACAGCAGGTATCACGGGTCTGGTAAGCTGGCAATACTTCAATGGGGAGAGTTGGACAGATTTTACCCCTTATTCCGGAGCTTATCATTTGGATTCTCTGGATATGATGGTCATACTTTGGGAAGACTTGCATTCCGTCCCTTCCGATTGGCAGCAGTGTCCGGTTAATGATGTCTCCAAATTCTGGGTAAGGATTTTGGTGACCACGGGCTTCACCACCGCTCCGGTGGGAACTCAGATTACTGCGGTGCCGGAGGTTAAATATTTGAATGCAATCAGATAAACCTCCCGTCCCCCTCTCCCCCGCCTTTGGCGGGATTTTCACATGAAATGGAGAGGGGTAAATGGGGGGGGTGAGGCAAGGTTCAACCGTTGGTTCGGGAATTGGAATTCCCGAACCGTTCCCGTGCGGGTCCCCAAAATTCCGCCAAAGGCGGAAAAATCCAATTCCCGCACGAACAAAGAAGTTATAGGAGTTAAGGCGTCCGAATTCTGGTTCCATAGGATAAGCCCTTTAAAACCTTTGAACCTTTGAACTTTTGAACCTTCAAACCTTTGAACCTTTAAACCTTCAAACTTATAACATGAGTTTCACAAACATAGACTTAGTTAAAAAACATATCCGGGAACACCATCTTGGCGCAACCCAAATAGAAAACGTTAACTGCCATCTTTTGGGTGAGACTCCTTTTCAATTGCCACATATCAACATCCTGTTAGACTCGGAGAGGGTGAAGGGGAAAGAGCAGAACGTTCCCACTCAGGAAAACATAAGTTTTTCCTCTTCGGATACAGTTTTCTTGTCGCATCAGGAGCTTATTTTTGATACGGTGGTGGTGGCAAAAGATTCCTCTTTGGGGGAGATCTATGTGGAGAATATCGACTATTCGATTGACTATGATAATGGAACAATAACTCGCATTGAGGATGGTTCGATACCACAAGGATCCGAGGCGGTCATCTGGTATCTGTGGTTCCGAATTTACACCAAAGATGCAGACTACCACATAGATTATAGCAAAGGACAGATCACGAGGATCGTTTCTGGAGTAATAGAGGATGGGCAGTGGGTTCTGGTTGATTACACTGTGGAGTATGGACTTTTAAGCGATGAGGTTATCAAAAATGCCATAGTGGAGGCAAATGACAAAATTCTTAAAGTCATTGATCCTTCCTATTCTAACTCCACCGACCAATCCCTGGTAACCGCTGAGACCTATTTGGCTGTCTCGATTTTGTGCAATATAAAAGCTTTAGAAGTTATGACCCACAATCCCGGGTCCACAGCCAAATCTTTGGCTTTGGCGTGGTCGAGCATGTCTTCTGTTTATCGGGAGCGAGCTTTTGATCTTTTGAAGAAATTCAGAAAAGACCCTGGAGGTCTTTGTTCACCCTATGCGGCAAAATCAACAGAATGATGGAAGCTGTCCCCTCTCCCCTGGGGGGAGAGGGGGAACCAATTAGAATGTAACAACCGTTGGTTCACCCCGAACTCATGCACACAAATTCACCACAACTTTGATGATGATGGAGATGATCCTGGAGTTTATGAGATCATGCGTAGCCTGACAATAAATTTTGGCACTGGTATCGAGAATCGAAATCCGAAAGTCGAGCCTCGATACGAGCTTCGCAAACGATAAACGAAAATCGACTCCCAAAGTGAGGTCCTTATGAACATAACTTTAGATTATCTAAGAGGTAGAAGAATCTGGGTGGTGCCGAATTTTGTGGTCTGGGGAGATTGGTCGCTTTACTCCTTTCTTCTCTTTTATACTGAAATGGGAACCACCTCCAAGAGAGTAGTTTTCAATAAATCGATCTTAGGAGGACAAACTCAACCAGTCAATTTCTCAAGTCTTTACGACTTCAGGGGAAATCAGCTTCCCGAAACCATAGAGAGTCCCAAGGTGATAGTTCTTCCCAAAAATGAGGTTCTCTGTCTTGTGGTGGGAGGGGAGACGAATACTGGTTTCAGAATTGCAAAGCTCTCCCCATCCTCCCAGACCGGTCTGGTCGATTTGATGATTGTGGAGATGGGATAAAAAACGTTCAAGATTCAAATGCCCATCATTAACGTTGGTTCGTGGTGCCCCCACCGCGACCCGCTGCCATAAAATAGAGCTGTAGCGTCGGGGCTTGTCCCCGACGAGAGTTTTGTTTTCAAAAACAACTACATTTTGATGGTGAAAGGGATAGGGTGCCTGTTAGTGGAGAGTGGTCAGTTGGCAGTTTATAGTACGAGATTTTGATCTCGCCAAAACTGACACAACATAAAAAATTCCCTCTCCCCTTGTGGGAGAGGGTTAGGGTGAGGGGAACTTTCAAAAATAATTACCGTTGGTTCGGGGTGTCCTCACCCCCAACCAAGGTGTCAAAAAATGGTAGCCTGCGAAGGTTTAAATGTTCAATTTCTTTATGAAAAGGAAAGCCAATCACAAAAATCCCGCCCACACGTGTGCCCCCACCCGTCTGGGCAGGGTTCGCACTTTGGTGGAAAAGATCTCTGACATGAACCATCTTGACGATAGCTTAGTTCCGCGTAGGCGGGGTTCATCCTGAAGAGATTCACCCTGAAGGGCTCCCAGCCCCGCAAAACGGTTCATACCGAGGATGAAAGGGAGAATCATTCGCACTTGAGGCTTCTAGACCTGTTGATCAAAAAGATAGGAAGCGGAGCTTTTGCAATCATTTGGGATGAGAAGCTCCTTCAGCACATGGCTGAAAAATATCATTAAGAGAAGTAGCATCTGGGTTTGTCCCCGACGAGATCCCTAAATTGAAAATGATAAAAAAATAAACTTCAGATAGTTCAGATAGATCAGAAACTTCAGAAACTCAAGATTGAACTGACTAAATGAAATGATCCGTATGAAGAGATTTTTAACTTTTTTACTTCTAACTTCTAACTTCTTACTTGTAGTGAGCTTGTCGAACCTACTTCTGATTTGTGGACAGGCTTGGGGATCCGCTGATACTTTGCGACCCAGGGAAGACGGAAGTGCCTTTTGGAATCACACCGGCTGTGAGGCAGGTTCACGATATAATTGCGTGGATGACATCATACCCGATCTCGATACGACCTACGCCTATACATCTGCCGTTTCCAAATCAGAAGAATTTTGGCACGATTCTACATTTGTCTCAAACATTGACTCAGTTGTTATCAGAGTTCATGCTAAGAAAACAGGTGGAACTGTCAAGATTTATTTGGGATGGGCATATTATGTAGAAGGACTTTGGGAATTTTGGGTAGAAGACACAGTTACGCTTACTTTAAGTTGGGCAGACTATTCGGTAAATGCGGATGATGAACAAAATTGGACTTATCAAAAAATCAATGCTCGAAGATTCGGAGTGCGAACTCCATCTTATTTATCAGGCATTTGGTCAGCTAATGTGACGCAGGTTTTCATTATAGTCTATTATCAGGAGGCGGCAGAAGAAGCTAAGAAACAAGGGGGGATTGTGCAGGATGAAGATAATCGAGGAATAGCGGAAGGAGGAATTGCGAGATGAGGAAAAAGTTAGCAGTTTTCAGTTTGCAGTTGGCGGTTTTCATTTTATTACTTTTTTGCTCTCCACTGATCACTGACCACTGGCAACTGCCAACTACTTGGGCGGATGTTTATGCACCCACAGACAGCATTGTCTTAACCGTTGGATGCTTAGATACTACGTTTCTTGCTATTGCTAACCCTGATTCTATCTGGTTTAAATGGTTCAGAGATGTTGGGGGACAGACCATTATCGACTCGGCAAAGGTAACCTCCTCTGTGCGCACCGGATTTATTCGCCACAAGATTAAGGCTTCAGATGGTTCAAATAATATCGGGACTTACACAGCGGAGGCGGTGGTCTATAAGGATGGCAAAGGTGGAATAAAGACGTGGAATTGGACGGTCAAAGCAGAGTTTGATTCCCTTACTAATGCCATCGGTGATGCGAATAAAGGTAATTTCAAGGCGACAATAGTAAAGGTAAATGGTGGAGCAGTAGATCAATGCACCACAGTGGTGAATGAAGTTAATGTGGTTTCGACAGACACTATGAAAGCAGATGTCCTTGACAAAACAGGCTATTCACTTGTCGCAGATTACATGACTAAAGCTGATAGCTCCCTGTACATGCGAACGGATTGGGCGAATGTGAAAAACCCAACCGCTTACCAAAATTTTAGCCAAACCCGATTCCATTTTGTGGATTCACTTGGAGAGGAATTAACAATTACTACGGTAGATTCCGTTCGCAAAGTTTACATTGTTGACTCATTAGACCAAACCGTTACCGCCGAAGTCGACACCTCCCAGATCAAAACCATGAACGAAAATAATCTCTGGGGAGCAAGCTATATCTGGAATTATGAAACCAGAACCTTGACCTCCGGGGCTGGCTCTGGAGCTAATTTAGTGGTGATAAGATGTAAACAGTCCTCGGACTCATCCAATATTGCCTTAGCTTCAATTCAAGTTCTGGATTCGGTGGAGAATTCAACCATCGGACTCCTAACCTCAGACTCCCAAGGACGTGGATTCTTTGCTCTGGATAATGGCACTTATTGCGTGAGGATGTATAAACCGGGCTGGCAATTCACCGTGCCTGAGACTTTGAGAGTTTCAGGTGATGAAGATACCACTTTCTATGCAGATGCTTTCGATCCGGGCTCGCCTCCTCAGCCATCTCTGTGCCGGGTTTACGGATGGATTTATGATATAAACAATCAGCCGGTGGTAGGGGCAAAGATCGAAGCCAGCATAAAAACAATTCCTCTACGCTATGAAAATATAATCATCAGTCCTTATTATAAGACCACCACTACGGATGATGAAGGCTATTGGTATCTGGATTTATATCCCAATTCAACTTTGAATCCGTCTGATACCAGATATATATTCTTCATTTATAGTCCATCTGGAACAATTCTAAGAATCGAAACCACGGTGCCCGACCAGGCAAGCTGGGAATTGCAATGGTGATTTAATAGTTTGCAGGTTAGCAAGTTCGAAGGTTTAAAGGTTTGAACTTTCTAACCTGCTAACTTGCTAACTTTCAAACCTGCTAACTTTCAAACTTTTTTAAGGAGGTGAGTTCACATGGTTATTACTTGTGGTGAGTTTATCGAATCCACAATCTTTTCTGCTTTGGGCAGTTGGGTGACCAATAACACTTTTCAGGCTTTGGGTGCTATTCTTCTTTTGCTTTTGGGTTGGGTCGTTAAAAAATATCTGGTCCCCTATTTGAATACCGAGTTGAAGAAGAAAATGGCGGAGTATATTTTGCTGATCGCAGATGAGGTTACTGATCAGTTGGTGGCAAAATATCCCCAAAATGAGTTGTTGAGGTGGCTGGATCAGGCAGTGGATAAGATAATGGAGATAACCGGAGTTTCAGAAGAAGTCGCCACCCGTGCCGCTCAAGCGGCATTAGCCAGAAAAGGGATAAAATAAGGTGGTTGCGAAGTTCGAAGGTCAGCAGGTTTGAAGGTTCGCAGGTTTTAGGGTTTGAACCTTCTAACTTTCTAACCTTTTAACCTTCTAACCTAAATCTTGCACAATATATGAATCAGATTGCACAGATACACAGATGAATTAAGAAGTTAAAAGTGAGAAGTTAGAAGTTTAACTTCCTACTTCTCAATTCTTACTTCTTAATTTTCAATTTATTGGATTGTGCGATCGACATTTGATGTCTCTGTTTTTTAACTCAGTTCCAAACGATTCCAAAACATATGTGATTGGCATAGAAATTGCTAATAAAAGTAAGTGAAGTTACGTATATTAAGTTTGGGACGGTAGAAAAATATTCTTGGGAGTGGTGCGGTTATGAGCAATCATGACCACCCGACGCCAAAATCGGGCATCCCCCCTCCACCACTCCCAATTTTTTTATCCCATTTTTTACAAAAGACAAAAAACATTCCACTGAAGTGTCAAGCCGCCAGGGTCTCCGATCTCAAGACACAGAATTCGTGCTTCAGCTTGACCATTATTTAATTGTGGTTGCCCAATTTATTGGGCCTTCTTGAAAGCTCGATATCGTCAAGATGCTCCGCAAATCGAGCAACCACATTCTTGTTCACCGTTTAGGTCTTGACCTAATGGAAGAATTTCTCCTTTACATTCAAGATCATTTTCTTTATATTTTTTGGTAAGTTAAGCTAATTTTTCCGATAATCTGTCGCTTTTGGCGCAGCTAAAGAACGAAGACCCGTCTGGGAAAGCAGATTTAATGAAGGAGAAAAGTAAAAGATCAGAAGAGAAATCTTACACCTCTGGGTCCTGCATAACTTTGATATTAAGCCTCTTTTGTCTTCTCATCATAACTATTCATTTCATAGCTTCTTTTTTTCCACAAGGTAGGATTTGGGGAATAAATCAATGGGCATATTTTTCGCCCATGGTAACTTTTCCGGTGACCTTTCCGACTCTCCTTTTTCTTTTGCCTTCCTTCAATCGTTTCGTTCTGAATACCATGAAAGCATTAATATCTCCTCCCCGTCTTCGTCGGGATTTTCAACTTTTTGGATGGATGGAGAAAAAGAAGCATCTTTGGTGTTTACTCTTTAGTTTACTCTTCTTGATCCTCTTCTGGATATTAAGAACCGAGACTCATTTTTTGGGGGATGGATATCAGATTTTAAGCAACGTCGAATCAGATGAGTTTGCCATCAAATTCACCGAACCTCTGCAAAGTTTCCTATATCTTCAAGCATTTCATCTGGCAAAAAGCCTTTTTAACTTAGATGCGGTTCGACTTTGCTCACCGCCCTTGGAGCAGAGACCCTGTATGGAATATTAAATTGGACTTAAACCTAGTTTTTGCAAAAGCAAAAGGTTAGCGGGACCCCCAGGGGTCCACTTGGTTTTAGGGGACAAAATCCTTTGCGAAAGCAGTGTTAGCTTTTATATTGGTATTTGGTAAGCGTCCTTAGATCCATAAATGGGCATCGGGAAATTTCATGAAGACAAAGAAGAAACATACAAACCGTGCAGAATACAGTTCTGAAAAAGATGAGAAAGCCAAACAATGGGAAAGGGTGGCAGTAGCTGGCGCCATTCTCTTGTTGGTGATTTTGGGGATTAGTTCATTTTTACCCACCCAGAGATTATGGGGGGTCAATCATTTATCTTATTATCCCTTATGGTTTAGAGCCTTGGTGATCTTTTTAGGAGTTCTTGCCTTCATCCCTCTGGTAAATCAAAGTCTTCAAGGATTTCTCAAAAAATCTGTGATTCCCGCTTTCAGCTTCCTTGTTGAGAAACGCAAATATTTGGGTTATTCAATTATCATCTTATTGTTCACTCTATTCTTTTATCTTTTTAGAACCAGGACCCACTTTCTGGGGGACGGAGCTACGCTCATTTCTTACATTAATTCCGGTACACTTTCTGTCAAATGGACCCAACCCTTAGCTTACCGGATTTATCTCTCCGCTTATGATTCGTTAAACAAGTTGTTCCATTTTGATGGGACGGTTGTGTATGCCTTGATCAGTTGTCTGTGTGGTATAGTTTTTGTTTTCTTTGCTCTCCGCTTGGCTGACCTTTTGGGCAAAACCGCTTCAACTAAATTATTTGTGTTCTTAGCCCTAACCTTCATGGGTGGCACACAGCTTTTTTTGGGTTATGCTGAACATTATCCCTTGTTTTATTGTGGCATTTTAATCTATCTTTTCTTTTCAATAAAATGCCTGAAAGGGGAAACCAAACTCTTTTTGCCTTTGCTTTTCTTCCTTATACTTTTGCCGATGCATTTTTTCTCCCTATATCTTTTTCCCTCGGCGATTTTTCTTTTCCTTTTTGTGGGAGCGGAAGGAAAGACCAAACCAACTTTTAAAATCAAGAAAATCTGGATAGTCTCGCCGGTTTTGATATTAATCTTTGCTTCTTTGATCATCTATTTTTTGAAATATGGTTGGTATAGCTTGGTGCATCTTGTTCCGCTTTTCAAGGGACGCTATTCGGCTCCCAACCATACTCTTTTTTCCCCTCCTCATCTTTTGGATTTTCTTAATCAGCAACTTCTAGTTTCGCCGATTGGATTTTTGCTGTTTTTGATCTTTTTGATATTAAGACCTAAAAGTCGGGACTCAAAAGATAAAATATTCCAGTTTTTGCTTGTGGTTTCAATATCCCAGTTATTCTTTAATTTTGTTCTCGATCCCGGATTGGGAGCAGCCAGAGATTGGGACCTGTTTGCAAGTGTGGGATTGGGCTACACCGTCCTCTCCTTATATGTCTTCGGCAAAATGTCCCCAAATCCAAGGATTAGCTATTTGAAATTAGGTTTGACTATCATTGTCTTTATCTCCACCTTGCCGTGGATGGGGATCAATGCCAGTGCAGATCTCTCTGTGAGAAGGTTCAGGAATCTTTTGAACTTAGATCCAAGGAAAAGCCCAAATGGTCATTTCGTATTGTGCAAGTATTTTAAAACTAAGGGACAGGAGGAGGAGATAAAAAAACAAATTCAGGTGCAAAGGGAGCTCATACCGGAGTTGCTTTTGATCGCTGAAGGGAAAAAATTCTTGGTAAAGGGGGAATTGGACTCGGCTGAGACTAAGTTTCTTTTGGCAAAAGAAATTGCTCCCGGGTTTAACGTAGTTCACGACAATCTGGGAATGGTTTATTTTGTCAAAGGGGAGCTGAATAAAGCTGAGACTGGATATAAGCGGGCAATCAAATTGGGATCATTTGTGCCTTCCCCCTATTTCAACTTGGCGACTTTGTACGCGGTCAAGGGGGATATGGATCGCGCTTTAAAACTTTATAAGAAGGCGGTCATTCTCAAGTGCCCATATCCGGAGGCATATTATAACTTGGGACTCATCTATTTTCGGAAAGGCGATCTGGACAAGGCGGAAGATTTCTTTAGAAGGACCCTGGAGCGTAAGTCAGATTTTGCGGACGCCTATGTGGGATTAGGGAACATTTATAAGGAAAGAGGTGAGTTGCAAAAAGCAATTAAGATGTATCAAGCCGCGATACAACTGAAGCCCGATCTGGCAAAGGAAGAGGCTATAAGAGAGTTGGAGAGGTTCCTTGAGCTTGCCCCCCAGTCAGAGAATGCTGAAAAAGTAAGAAATATTCTGCAAGAACTTCGACAATGAAGAGCATTAAACATAAAGAGCTCCGAAAAAGACACATTTGAAAGAACAAACTTGGAGTGTCAAGCTTCAGCTTGACCAAAAACCGAAAAGGACGTAGGACGTATCCCCCTTTGGCGGTGTGATGAAAATTTATGCGTATGCATTCATACGAATCACCCTCCCTTTTATTCCCTCCCGTCAAGGGAGGGAAAAGGTGTTCCCTCTCCCCTTGGGGGAGAGGACCAAGGTGAGGGGGATTTTCTAAAAAGGTCTGCCTGAAGGCAGACACTCCAGTAAGCCATCCCGTAGTCGCGTAGACAAGGCTTCATGCCTTGTCTTGCAAGCCGTGAAGGCTTGCCTACGCGGTCGAGGAATGAAGGAGTTAAGGCGTCCGAATTCTGGATCCGTAGGATAAGCCTTTTATTGAAATAAAATCCTTACGGATTCATCCTGATCCCGCCTTTGGCGGGAGAACGGATTAACTCCTTCGAAATTCTTTATGTAATAGAAGGGAGAAGATAATTATGGGTGTTTCAAGAAACCAAGTCATATTGCGTTTGGGTGTACTTCTTTTATTTCTGGTCTCCCTTTCGCCACCTTGCTGGGCGGATGCTTATAAAATAGACAAGGACGTTATCAATGGAGGCATTCAGGAAATTGACTCAGATGCTTATTCTGTATGGTCTTCTGTGGGGCAGTCGGTCATAGGGAATATGCAGGGAGGCGAATATATCTTGATGGGTGGATTTTGGTCAGCATTCACCTATTTTGTTGCAGGAGATGCTAATAACGATGAAGCGGTCAACATTGCAGATGTAGTTTATTTGATAAACTATCTTTTTATGGAGGATCAGCCTCCTGCAGCCTTGCCCAGCGGGGATCCAAATTGCGATGGGGCGATCAATATTGCGGATGTAGTCTATCTGATGAACTATTTGTTTATACAGGGTCCTGCACCGCTGATGTGCGATCCGTAGACCTCTCCCCCTATGCGAAGCATTCATACGAATCTCCCCCAAGGGGAGAGGGAACTTCATAAATTCCCCCCTCCCTTAATGGGAGGGGGTGAGGGGGAGGGTGATAATGTCAATTTACTTGATTCGTTTGCTATAGTAATGTCAAGCAGGTCTAAAGACCATGCTTGACCTACGAAGCTATAAGATAAGGTTTAATATTCCCCCCACGATCAAAGCAGAGGCGATCATGATCAAAGTGGATTTCAGCATGTCTTTTGTGCCCAATTCCTTGATCAGAACAGCGAAGGTTGCCACACAGGGGAAATACATGGTTAAAACCACGCTGGCTATTATAAGTTGAGAAAGGTCCAAGCCCAAAGGAAGGAGCATTCCCACAGCCACGTCCTTACGTAAGAATCCAATAATGAGAGCACCAACAGCATCCTGGGGAAGCCCTAAGACCCCGGTGATTACGGGGGCAGTTAGTCGACCTATGAATTGAATTATTCCGAGCGAATACAAAATATTGATGATAAAGACTCCGAAAAGAACGTAGGGGATGGCTTCTTTAAGAAACCATCTGGTTCGCATCCAGAGTTTCTTCAAAAGTGCTCCAAAGTAAGGTAACCTGTAAGGAGGAATTTCAACGAAAATCTCTGGGCTTTCTCCTTTTGAAAGTCGATTTAGTAAAACTCCAAGCACT
>JAGMFA010000056.1 GCA_023127875.1 Candidatus Zixiibacteriota bacterium | reverse complement strand
GCCCTATGGGTGATAAGTCGTTGTCCCCCATAGGGGCAGGAATTTATCCTGCCCCAAAGTGAGGCTTTTTCAACAAGCCCTTCAAGGTACGAAGAAGGCCAACCAGAAACATATCTTCATTCAGTGGCGCTGACTTCCAGATTTATTGTAGACCCTCTTTCAATTTTTTCGCCCGGCTTCAGGGATTGTCTCAAAATGGTCCCGGGGAGAAAATCATTATCTACCTTCAATTTTGTCCTTCCCAACTGAAGCCCGATCTCCCGAAGGAGCTTCTTGCTCTCCTCTAAGTTCATCCCCAAAAGATCGGGCACCACCACTGTATCCGGCCTTATTCCCAAACTTACCCTCAGATTTATGGACATCCCGAGTGGAACTGAGGTTTCGGATGAAGGTGTGCTGGCAATCACCACATCTTCGGGGAAGGAATCAGAAGGAATCCAGCTTATATCTCCCAATTCCAAGCCCTCATGAATCAACAAAAGCTCCGCCTGTCTCATGGAGACACCTTCCAGTTTAGGCACTAACACTGTCTTTCCACCTTTGCTCACCGTTATCTTTACGGTCCTACCTTCTCTGACTCTGGTCTCGGGATTAGGGATTTGAGATAGGATGGTCCCCGGGGGCTTGGTGGGATCATGCATCTCTGATGTCACCTGAAGGTTCAAACCTTTCCTTTTTAAAATAGCCTCTGCTTCTTTTAAACTTAAATCCGTTAGGTCTGGCACCGCACACGCTTCTCCCCAGTGCACCACCACCGGCATGATTACCCGGTCGACTAAAAGCAACAGAAAAAAGAGGGTTGC
The DNA here is from genome assembly GCA_023127875.1 of Candidatus Zixiibacteriota bacterium. Next base: position 11,864 of record JAGMFA010000056.1, on the reverse strand, counting down.
AACCGATCCCAAAAACAGAAGCGGGTATCTGATTGGTCTCCTTCCCCAGATGAATCCAAACACCTGCTTCAGCTTTGTCTTTCTTGTCTCCTCCATAGATACTTTCAAAAGTTGAGTTCTCAGTTCTTGTGTGCAAGCTAAAATAAAAGATTTTTCCAAAAAAACCAGTTAAAAATCCCGCCTTTGGCGGGGCTATATTTTTTCTAATCTACAAGCGAAGCTTCCATCTATTTTATGAACATGGGGCAATGTTCGAACCATACCATTCTGATCCACCACGTTCGGGTCTACGAAATGAGAACTGTCCACCAGTTTGAAATCTCTCCTTTGTTTCAAAAATTTTTCAATCACCTGCTCATTTTCCTCTGGCGTAATAGTGCAAGTGCTGTAAACTAAAACACCCCCTTTTTTCAAAAGCTCTGCCGCATTTGATAATATTTTTAGTTGAAGCTTCTGCAATCTAAAAGGATCTTCCTTGTGTTTTCTCCAGCGGGCATCCGAATTTCGTCCCAGGGTCCCCAGAGCAGAACAGGGGGCATCGACTAAAACCTTATCCACGGGATGGCAGAAGAAGTTTTTAGCATCAGCACAGCATAAGACTACAGAGCCAGTCCCCAACCTCTGACAATTTTCTTTTAGAGTTTTTAGTTTTTTGGGACTTATATCGACCGCCGGCACCAGCCCTTGATCCCTCATTCGTTCTGCAATGAAAGTGCTCTTCCCACCAGGGGCGGCACATAGATCCACTATATACTCACCCGGTTGGGGATCCAAAAGCTTTACCGGAAATCCGGCACTTTCATCCTGAAAATAGATCAAACCCTTTTGCAAAGGAGCAAAACGATTCAGATCAACTTTGGATTCGATATAATAAAAATCTTTGCTGAATTTACCCGGCTTGAATTTAATCTTTTCCCATTTAAATATTTCCTCCAACCCATTCTGATCAATCTTCAACCGGTTGATCCGACAACAAAGTCGAGGTCTTTGGTTGAAAGCCTGACACAGTTTTATGGTCTCTTCTTCTCCAAAAATTCCCAGCCACCCTTCTATCATCCAGCTGGGAAATGAATAGAACAGGGAGATGTTCTCAATCTTGTCCTTTTCCTGGGAAGGAAAACTCACCTTGCTTCTCTCTCTTAAATAGCTTCTCAAAACAGCGTTGACTAAAGCCACCGTCCCTTTATGTCCGAACTTTTTTGCCAGTTTTACCGACTCATTCACGGCGGCACTCTCCGGAACCTTTTTTAAAAAATCTATCTGATAAATTCCCATCCTCAATATGTTTCGTATCCATGGGGTCAATTCCTCGGTCTTTCTTTCCAAGAACAGACCAAGAACATAGTCTAACCTCCTTCTCATTTTGGTGGTTCCAAAAACCAGCTCGGTTATAAATCTTCGATCCAGGGAAGAAAGATATAGATTCTGGCAGAAAGACTGAATGGCTTGATTAGCAAATGTGTCCTTGACCTCTATGTCATACAAAATTCCTAAAGCGATCTCTCTGGGACTTTTGTCTTGCTTCTTTTTCACTATTTTAAGAAGATTTCAACCGGGGGAATCTTGTTTGGTTAACATTTCCTTTGAAAAACTCAAATTGAGATGGAGTTCTCAGCTAAATCGCTTCCATAGGAGTAAGAATCTGTTTATCCTTTACGACAAAAAGTCCGGTTCTTTTGAAAAGCAAACCTGCCACTTTCCTTTCCTCAAGACCGAATCCATACACCAAAATTTCCCCTGGTCGGGCATAACCCTCACTTCCCAACCCCAGGTGCATCTTAAGAACAACCTGATCGTCGAAAGGCTCACACTCCAATTTCATAATTTGCCTTCTTATATCCACTTCCTTAAGTTGTTGCTTGGAAATTCTTTTCACCCATAAATTCTTTTCATCCAGGGTGGATTCAATCATCCTCTCTGTTTGATTTAAAGGAATTTCCAACCTTACCTCATAGAAAGCCAAATTTATGATGGAGCTTAAGGAGTCTGATTTGCCCAAAATGGGCTTGCCTTCCAAAAACTTAAATCCCGATGGCAAAGCCCGATTCAATCGGGAAAGAACGGTGGAGGTGTAAGGTTCAGTGAGCTGGATGTCCAGATACTCTGCATCAGAGACAAATCCTAAGGGAAGCGGAGGAGCAAAGGCGACCTTCTGGTGAGGATGAAACCCTTCCGAATATGCGATGGGAATTCCCGATCTCCGGATGGTGCGCTCAAAGGTACGTCCCACATCCAGATGAGAGGTAAATCTGACCTCCTCAGATTTGCTCCATTTTAGCCTCACCCGACTGCGCGCTACGGTCAGCGCCGGCGATAGTGGCCTTCTCTTCTTCTTACGACCATAGGAAGAAAGAGGGGTTGTAGAAGATTCCTCGGATGGAGCAAGGACTTTTTGCAATCCCCCCTGAGGAATAAAATCGCTCACTTTCACCTCGCCAGAGGGATATTTTCCCTCCTGAAAAGGTTCGTCTTGAAAAGCGTAAGCTCGATCTCTCTCCTTCTTCAGGAATTCCTTTCTGATTCCTTTATCAATATGATCCCAGGGGAGGGGCACATCCGGGTCTTTTTCCTGTGCATAATAATCGGGATCGATTCCCGATTCGCTGAATGCTTCTCTCCAGAACTGATAATTGAAATGTTCTGTCCAACCATCCAGCTTTGCCCCTTTCTTCCAGGCGGAGAAGATCACCGAACAAATTCGTCGATCTCCCCGACTCAAGATTCCCTCCAGATAGGAAACTTGTGGATTCCTGAATTTAAGATGGAGACCTCCTCGTCTTGAATTGACCTTCAAATAGTGTATCTTTCTCTGCAGGCTATCTGTATCTTCCAATTTTTCCCATTGAAAAGGAATATGGGGTTTGGGGGTAAAAGGTGAGATGGTTACATTCAGATTGGCCCCTCTGCCCGTCTCCTTCCCCAACCTTAATATCTTTTTCAGCAAATCCACTATCCCCTTTAAATCCTCCTCCCTTTCAGTGGGCAAACCGATCATAAAATAAAGCTTGATCAGCTTCCATCCGGAAGAGAAAGCTACCTTAGCGGTATTCAAAAGGTCTTGTTCATTCAAACTCTTGCCGATAGCGTTTCTAAGCCTGACGGTCCCTGCTTCCGGAGCGAAGGTCAAGCCTGGCTTCTTTACCCGGGCCAAAAGCTGTGCCAACTCTAAAGAAAAAGAATTCGGCCTGAGCGAAGGGAGTGAGATTGATACTCTCTTGGAGTAAAATTTCTGCGAAAGCGTTTTAGCTAACTCAGGCAATTTGGAATAGTCGGTGGTGGAAAGAGAAAGAAGAGAAATCTCGTCCCAGCCAGAGCTGGCAATACCCGATTCAGCCTGTTTGACTATCTCTTCAACTGGCCTTTCCCGCTTAGGATGATAGGCTATGGTTGCTGCACAGAAACGGCATTTTCGGGGACAGCCCCGCATGATCTCTATGGTCAGCCGGTCATGGATGGTCTCCAAAAAGGGAACTATGGGGGTATGGGGATAATATTCGCTTTTTAGTTGAGGGACGGTGCTCACCTTAATTTTTTCAGGAACATCCGACAACTTTGGCACAATCTTTTCAAATCTGTTTTCTGAGTTATATTTGACTTCGTAAAGCTGGGGAACATATACCCCAGGTATTTTGGAGAGTTCAAGAAGAAGCTCTTGTTTGCTTGTTTTCTCTTTCTTCCCCTGCTGGATTGTTTCCAGGATTTCGCCTATCATCTCCTCCGCATCACCTAAGGCAAACAGATCAAAGAATTCTGCCATAGGTTCCGGATTCATAGCAGAAGGTCCACCGGCGATAATCAAAGGATACTCCTCGTTTCTCTGGGAAGAATAGACCGATATCCCAGCTAAGTCCAACATGTTAAGGACGGTGGCATAGTTAAGCTCATAAGTTAAGGAGAATCCAACAACGTCAAATTCTTTCAAAGGTGTGTGAGTTTCCATGGAAAAAAGAGGTATGGCTTCTTTTCTCATAATTTCCTCTGCATCCACCCAGGGAGCAAAAACCCTTTCTGCCACACAGTCTGGTCGTCGATTGATTAAATTATAGAGTATAGCTAAGCCCAGATAAGACATTCCGATCTCATATACATCCGGAAAAGCTAAAGCTACCTTGAGCTTTCCCTGATGATCTTTTCTTATCGCTCCCAGCTCGCTCCCTATGTATCTCCCAGGCTTCATCACAAAGGGAAGCAAATCTTTCTTTATCTTGTCTGAAAGTGGATGCATCATGATTTTTTTCGCCCCGTTTGAAGCGGAGCGGCTACCGCTTAAACTAAGTAGTTACGATAACATTTGCAACGAATCAATATAAATAAAAATACCAAAAAAACCAAAATATCTTGGAGGAAATTTGGGGAAAGTTGAGGAGCGGAGTGCAGAAGCTTGTCAAGCGAAGCGAAGATCCCGCTTCGCGGGGCTTCTGCGGTTTTAAAGCTTAAAACCCAACTTCGCACCCCGCCAGAGGCGGGGTGCACTCCTTTTAAAAACTCCATCCTTTTAGCTTACCAGGAGCTCAGAAGTTTTGTAGGTCAAGCATGGCGTAGCCTGCTTGATCCATATGGATCAAGCAGCCCTTCGGGCATGGTTGACCTACATGACTTTGAAACTTCTTAAAGCTTTTTTGCCACCTCCTCAGCCACACCCGTAGTGGTGGATGTACCTCCCATATCGTAAGTTCTCACCTTTCCTTCCTTGATCACCTCAGCAATGGCAGACTCCAGACGCAAAGCCTTTTCCATTTCTCCTAACCAATCTAACATCAATTTTACGCTCAAAAGCGTTGCCATCGGATTGACCTTGTTCATTCCGTCATATTTGGGAGCAGAGCCATGCGTAGGCTCAAACACGGCATAATCATCCCCGATGTTTCCGGAACAGGCAAAGCCCAATCCTCCCACTAACTGGGCAGAAAGATCGGAGACTATATCACCGAACATATTGGAGGTAACCAGCACATCGTAGTCTTCAGGATTTTTGATCAACCACATGCACATGGCATCGATATTGGTCTCCCACAAAGGAATCTCCGGATATTCTTTGGCAATCTTTCTTGCCTCCCTGACCATCAGACCGGAGGTCTCCCTTATCACGTTGGGCTTCTCCACCACGGTAACCGATCTTCGTTTATGCTTTTTAGCATACTCAAAAGCATCCCGAACGATATTCTGGCAGGCTTTTCGAGTGTTCACCCGCAAGCTGATTGCTATATCCTCAAGTGGCGTATTCTCGAACTTTTTCATCCGTTCATGATGTTTGCATAGAACTGACATCACCTCCGAGGGAAGAGGATGGAATTCCACTCCCGCATAAAGATCCTCGGTGTTTTCTCTGAAAACCACGAGGTCAACGTTATCCCGATAATTCAAAGGGTTTCCAGGATATGCTTTGCAAGGTCTGAGATTAGTCCTGAGGTTAAATAGCTGGCGCAGTTTCACGATAGGGCTAAAGTAGACATATCCTTTTCCCTTGAGACCAGAATCCAACTCTGATTCCGCTTCTTCCTTAGGTTTGGAGGTTATGGCACCAAAAAGGCAGCAGTCAGTATTTTTCAAAAGCTGAATAGTTCTGTCCGGCAAGGCATTTCCTTCCTTGCACCAGAACTCCCAGCCAATATCGCCGGGGATATATTCTGCATCCAATTCTATCTTCTCTAAGACTATCTTAGCCGCATTCAAAACATCCTTTCCGATCCCATCTCCAGGAAGCCAGGCGATTTTATATTTTGCCATAAAGAATTTCCTCCTTTGTTTTACACTTGAAACCTACAAGCAAAAAGAAGAGATTGTAGAAAAAGGCTATACTTTTGGCGGGATAAATTCCCGCCTCTATGCTGGAGAATGAACATCCTACAATAGGGCAGAGCATTTAGCCCTGCCGAAGGGATTTTTCCAAAATCTATGGAGCTTGACACTTAAGAATAATCCTAAAATTCGACATCGAAAGATACACAATGCACATCACCCAAATCTGACTTGTAGGGAAGAAATGCGTAGTCAATGGCATACTTTTTGAATTTTATCCCCATTCCGAATGAAAGGTTTTTTTCGTCATAACCGAATTGATAGCCTAATCGCAACTTGAAGCTTTCGTATAAGCCATATTCTCCACCCAAATGAGCTTTCATATCATCGTCTCTGGGCTTGACCAAATCGAGGCTTAGGGTGAAATCGCTTTGCAATTGTTCTCTTTCCGTAGAATAGCTCACCCCTGCTTTGTACTGGGTAGGGAGATTGAAGCTTTCTTCTTCAAATTTCATTTTGGAACCCAGATTCAAAACGGCGGCACCGAATGTGAGGTCTTGCAGAACAGGTTTTCCTGTTTCAGCAAATGGAGAAAAGATTCCGCCCAAATCAAATCCCAGTCCGCTGGCTGAAGAGATGTCGATCTTCTCATAGATCCATTTTACTGAAAGTCCTATGGCATATTTCTCTCTCAAATCTCGGGCATAGGAAAACGAGAAGACCACATCGTGAGCATCAAAAAGGGCGAGTGGTTCAGTAGTGGCGACTTCCCCTCTCTTTTGAATATCCGGAACCTTGCCCAGAGATAGACTTAAACCAAAGACGTTCTCGCCCACTTTGGTGGCGGAGGAGAAATGTTCGGCAGTTACGTCTTGAAACCACTGAGTATGGGTTAAACTGATCTGTGTTCCTTGTATGCCGGAAAGTGCCGCCGGGTTCCAGAAGGGCGAAGCCACCCCATTGGATTGAGCAGAAAAAGCCTCTCCCATTCCCACAGCCCTTGCACCAGCTCCAAGTTTCAAAAAGCTCAAACTCGAGGTGCCACTCTTATCATTCTTGGAATTTGCTTCGGGAACTAGGAAAGCGCAAAGAAAAATCGGGATAACAACAGATAAAACAACTTTATTCTTCAATTCTCTCTCCTTCAGGATGAATCCTTCAGGATGAATCCTTGAGTCAGTTCGACATAAACTTTTTTTATATTCTCCTGATGTCTGTTCACGTTGCGGCGGGCAAATTTCAAAAATTCCTTTTTCTTCACAATCTCAGTTAGGGGAAAGTTTTCCTGGATGAATTTTCTGCAGTTTTCCAACAGGTTCTCAAAATACCCCATGAATTGCTCTACATCCTTTTTATCACATAAGAATCCATGTCCGGGAACCAGGATCTCGAAATCCATCTTCTGTATGGTTTTTAAAGCCGATAGCCATGTCTGCATATCTGCATCTTTTGTATACGGGTATCGCCCCTGAAAAATGAGATCACCAGCAAACAAAACTTTTGAGGAGGGAATGTAAGCTATGGAGGAGTCTTTGGTATGACCACCCAGATGTCTTAAACTTACCTTCAGGTTGCCTAAGTCTATCTCATATCCCTCGTCAAAGGTCAGATCTGGAAGAGTTATCTTCAGATTGGCTAATTTTTTCTTCCACTCCGGATTTTCGTCTGTCCATTTCTGGATAGATTCTCTGCTCCATTCCGTCTCAAGTAGAGCGCTCATAATCTCTTTGCATTCCCGACAAGCTATCACCTTGGCGGAGAAGACCTGATTACCAAAGGTGTGATCAGAATGATGGTGGGTATTGAATACGTACCTGATCGGCTTCTGGGTAACCGACCTTATATGTTTCAACATCAGGGTAGCATGGTAGGGCGAAAAGGTGGTATCGATAACCAGAACACCGTTCTTGCCCACCACAAATCCGGTGTTTGGCTCCTTCTCTCCCCCCAAGATACAATAAACGCTTTCGCTAAGTCTTTTTAAAATCATTCGCGAATCGAAACCAATGCATAACTTTGGTTATCTTTTTTAACGCCCCAATGGGCGGCTACCTCAATATTCTTTCTCAATGAAAACATAAACCGGTAGCCGCAGGCTTTAGCCTGCGCTTTCCTTTACTATTCAAATTATGTGATTGTTCAGTAAATTTATGAATTTCAGACTAAATGTTTATTTAAAGGTAGTTGCTTGATTTATCAAGCTTCTTTTGCCCGATGAATCGGGCGACTACTCTTGGGTCGCATCGGGACTCTGACCTTTCGTCGGGATACCAGTATTCCAACGCAACCAATGGCGTTTCCGAATAAGTTCATTTGGGGGTAGTTGCTTGATTCATCAAGCACTCATTTGCCCGATGAATCGGGCAACTACGCAAATTGGTTTTTCAGTCTCAGAATTCAAATTGAAGGGAGATCAGATGATCTGCATCATCCTCCACCCGGCTGGTAATGAAGGCGTAGTCAAAACCTAAAACAGCAGTCTGAATTTTGTGCCTTAATCCCAGCCCCAGAGTTAATGATCCCCGATCGTATCCTATCCTCCCCGCCACATTCTCCAGCGCCCAACCTTCCACCCCCAGATGGATTTTTGCCTCCTGTTTTTCGTTCTTGTCAATCTCAGAAGAGAGGAGAATTCTGCCCTCTAAAAGGAGATAAGACACCCCGAACCTTAAGTTGAACGGAAATTCTTCTGTGACCGAAGAGCCCAAAATATCTGAATCAATGCGTTTCCAATAATCTCCGGAGGTCCAGGAATACTTCATCCCCAGATTTTCAACCGCAACCCCCAGACGCAATTCCGGTATGGGCTTTCCCATAGCAGAGAAACCGAATCCGATTCCATAAGCGTTGATGTTAGCCAAATTATACTGTAAATATTCCATTGTCAGACCCACGGATAATTCGTCTATGATTCTGCGTCCCAGAAACAGCTGAACCGCATTCTGATAATTGGTGATCTCCTCAGTTGGATACCCATCTGGGTCTCTTCCCATCACGTCTCCCACACCGGCATTAGTCCAAGCTAAAGCGATAGTCGCTTCGTCTCGTATCGGTTGATTATAAACCACGTAGCTTAACCTTCGGTCCAAGGTCATCTTTCTGTAAAACGTTCCGAAGGTGCGTTTGGTGAGTTGAGTCAAGCCGGCCGGATTGAAAAATCCTCCGGTGGCGTCATCCGCCACCGCCACAAATGCTCCTCCCATCCCTAAAGCTCTGGCTCCAAAGCCCAACTGAAGAAACGGACCCGCATAACCTCCGTCTCCGGTCTCAGCAAAAGCGGCCGAACAAAATAGCGTCAAGATTAGAAATATTGTTAGAATACATTTCTTAAACATCTTTCTTCTCCTTGTATCCAATTCATTCCTAAGGTCTGAGGTGGTCGAAAAATGTCATTCTGAGTCCCGCCAAAGGCGGGGTCAGAACGACATAAAGGGTATTTTTGTGAGAGCTCTGAAAAACTCGTTCTGCAGGGCTGGAAGCCCTGCCTACGGGAACATAAGTCATTGAATTTTCGTAGGTCGGGCATCTTGCCCGACCGCTCTCCTTCACTTTTTCAGATATCTCTTTGTAGTCTCTCGACAGACTCATCTGCTAAAATTACTTCAATATGACCAACTTTCCCCATTCGGTCTGACCTCCGGCGGCCTCCACCTTGAAGAAGTAAACCCCATTGGCAACCAGATCACCTTTTTCGTTTCTCCCGTTCCAGGGCTGGTCATACTCTTCACCTGCAAACCGATGCTGGCCATCTGCCAGGGTGATGACCAAATTCATGGCGAAATCATATATTTTTATGGTGACCGGTCCATCCTGTCGGGGGCGGTGATGAATTCTTACCACCTGCCCACCTTCCAGAATTGGGGAAAAAGGCGAAGGATAAGCGTAAGCCGTCTCCGAGCCCTTCGTCCCGATGGGCACGGCAGTGCGAATTACGTCCCAGGAATCTCCGCCATCCTGGGTTTTCACTAACCCATCTACGTTTCCTGCCCAAACCTCCCCATCAATTATTGTCACGGAGGTGAATTCCGAACTGGATATTCTGCTCTGGCTGAATTCGTCTTCCATGAAATTGAAAACCTCCCAATTATCTCCCCAATCATAAGATCTTTTTAGCCCGGAGCTGGTTGCCGCCCAGATGACCGAGTCGTCAAAAGCAAAATTCCAGACGGGATCACCCAGAAGGGTTACCTCCCAGGTGGCCCCATCGTCCGTGCTGAAGCTGGCACCATCTTTGCCGGAATAGGTAGGTCGAGTCCCTGCCCAGATGACCTTTTTGTCCCCATATTCTTGGATAGCCAAACTGACCACCCAATCTCCGGTTATACCGTCCACGTAGGAATAGTAATTGAGCACAGTGTCAAATACATCCCGATAATTATATATGAACTTATAAATCCCCGCTGCACTCCCCGCCCAGATGGCTTTCTTGAAGGAATTAGCGAACTTGGTCACCTCCCAGGTCAGGCCATCGTCTTCAGATTTTGCCAACCCGTCCACCGTGCCTGCCCAGATGGTAGTGTCAACTAAACACACAGAGGTAAAGTTTGAAGGAATTATCTTCTGTCTTGTGCTATCGACAATCTCAAGAGTGTCCCAGTTCATTCCACCATCTTTGGTTCTTCTTAGTTCATCATATGAGGCCGTCCAGACCACTGAATCTTGAAAGGCAAAATCCCGCACCCAAACGCCGCCCAGACAACTTGTCCATGTGTCTCCACCATCCGTACTCTTGTAGGTTGAGCAGGAAGAAACCTCCAATTCCTCAGAGCAAGCACTCGCCCAGATGATTTTGTTTTGATCGTATTCTTGAATCCCTAAGGCAAGAACAGAATTGGGACCAAGCTCATCCCCTTCAAGAAAATACAAAACTGTATCTGCTGAGTCGCTCACGGTATAGACAAACTTATAGAGTCCGTTTCTTGTTCCCCCCCAAATTATCGTTGTGTCCAAAGTAGTGGTATCAACAGCAAGGCTAACAAATTCGTCATTCATTTCTGAATCGACAAAAACGTTTTCCCACGTTTCCCCTCGATCAAAGCTTCGAGTAAGTCCACCTTTTCCGCAAACAGACCAAACCACGGTATCAGATATGGCTATGTCATAGGCAAATTTTTCCAGATTGCTTGCCTGCTCCGGTCGGGAGGTGTCCCAACTTGCCCCATAATCGGAGGTGTAATTGAAACCTTCACCGGTTAAGCTGGGCAAAAGCGGTAGCTCGTATTCTTTCTCTCCACTATAAACTCCCACACAAAGAAAAGATGTAGTATCGTCTTCCGAAAAGGAGGTGTAGCCTGCTAAGCTATAAACCCCATTTGCACTAAGTCCACTGGTGGTGTCATAGGCAAACCAACTCTCTCCTAAATCCGCACTGGCTTGTAAACCGTTCTGAGTTGCCACCCAGATCAAATTGCCATCGTAGGCGATATCATTGATCGAATTCTTTAACTTTTTTTCTATCGGACAAACCGTGTCTACCACCACCGCAAAGAAGCGGTTATTCAGATGCTGGAAGCGCTCTTCCTCGAAGTCCTTTTGGGCAAAGGAATCCGCGAATACGTTCTCCCAGGTTTGCCCGCCATCCTGCGAACGGATAAGCCCACCATACCAGCAGGCGGCCCAGACTGTGGTGTCATCTATAGCGATATCATAGGCGATCATTCCCGCATAGTCAACCTGCTCTGGAATGAATGAATCCCAGGTGTCGCCGAAATCTTCCGTTTTGTTGAATCCTCTCCCATAAGGAACCAGTTCCTCTTCAACTAACTTGCCGTAAGCAGTGGCCACCCATAGGGTGGTATCTGAGACAGCCAAGGCAGAGATCTCATTTTGATTCAAACCGTTTCGAAGATCGTAGAAAAACCAGCTTGCTCCTCTGTTAGTGGTCTTGGAAACTCCCTTAGCTGTTCCCACCCAGATGATGGTATCACCACCCGGCTGATACATAACACGTATATCTCCAACATCATTGCTGGAAAATCCCGGAAAAGGGTCGTCCAGACTTAAATTCATACCACCCCGGGATTCAGTCGGAAACAGAACTACAATCAAAATCATGGCTATCAAAATCGGTTTTTTTATCATTCATCCTCCCAAACTTTTCCCATGGATCTTGTGGACTTTCTTTT
>JAGMFA010000055.1 GCA_023127875.1 Candidatus Zixiibacteriota bacterium | reverse complement strand
CTCTGCCCGGCATGGGGTGGCGGTAGATCAGCTTATATTCCTCGTCATTCAAATTTCTCCACTCCCATCTTAATTTTGTGTCCACCCTCCACAATCTCTTTTTCAAACCTAAGCTTAAATCCTCCAGATGATAGGGTTCCTCCCCTTTGACGTTGGCAGGTCCGATAAAGCGTTCCGATACCCAACGTATCTTGTATAAGATTTCAAATATCTTGTAGTCAACCTTAAAGCTTAAGTTGGTTAGATACCGTGGTCTAAAGGGGATGAATTTCCCATCGCAGAGTCTGTCTCCGCTTTTGTTTTTGGCATAGCAGACGGTGTTATTATAGTTGACCTCAAGAATGTCTTTTGGACTTTTCCAGCTTATGAAATCCTCATGTCCATAAATTTTTGTGCGGGAGATGTTGACTGGATGGTATCTTCCGTCGAACCGTCTATGCCATTCGATGAGATCTTTCACAAAGTTATGAAAATAGGTCATTCCCCCGGATAGATTTCCCAGCCAGGGAAGATGAACTTCTGCTCCAGCCTCCGAATGTTCTGATTTCTCCGGAAGAAGATCAGCATCGCCCGCCGCAAAAACGTCCTCCTTCCAGAACAAAGCATTATTGGAGGGCTGACGGTAAGATTTCCCATAATTGGTTTTCAAGGTTATGCGGTATCTTTCTCCTCTGGAAAGTGCCAAACCGACCTGGGGAGAAAGGAAGTCTTTTAAGATTTCAGAATGGTCCCACCTTAATGCAAAATTAAAATTCAGGTTCTTGAGAAATATGAACTTCGGGAGAACAAACTGCTGTTGGTCTGAAAAAAAGGCACCAAAGGTTTCTCTTTTTATTTTGCCCATGCTGTTATCAGGATTACGAAGGTTGGTATGATTTAGAACGTCCTTCTGGAATTGGGTTCCAATCTTGAGCTGATTGGTTTTGTAGATCTTTATGTGAGCAAGCAAAAAGAAATCGATTATATCATCTACATATTTAGAATCAAAACAGGTTATTGTGTCGTTTTGAAAGTGCTGCTTAAAATGAGAATATCCCAGATTGCTCTCCAGGAAAAAATCTGGGGAAAAACGGTGAGCAAGCTTTAAGTTCAAAAGCCGGCGTTCATCCTTAGCCCAAGCTCGTTGGTGCGCCACCATCCAACCATAACTCCCCGGGAGGCCATTTTTTGCTTGGTAGATGTGTCCTGAAAAACTCAATTCAGTTGTCGAGCTGAAGGGATAGTTTGCGGCTACAAAGAAATTAGAAGCTTTTTTGTAAGCGTTTTTTCTGGTGGTGGTGCTGTCACCATTCCGCCCTCGCTTTTTTAAGCGTTCACGCTTTTTGGGATTGTCATAGACCCATATTTCGAAGTCATTCTTGGTATACTGATGAGTGTAAGCGAATTTAGTGAATAATCTCTTAAAAAATGTATTAGAAAAAGATGAATTGAAAATCTCAGTCTCCCATTTTCCCCAGTGGTTTCCCAAAGTCAACTTGGATGGTTCTTTCCTTTTTTGGGGAAGTGTGATGATGTTGATCACCCCACCCAAAGCATCCGCACCATAGATGGCAGATTGTCCTCCTTTTAAAATCTCGATTTTCTCCACTATTTCCAAAGGGATGGTATTCAGGTCAGCCACACCAGTTCCCGAGGGATTGATCTTCTGCCCATCCAAAAGGATCAGAACGTGTTTGGGCGAACTTCCCCGAATGCTGACCTGATGAGCTCCGGCAACGGTTCCGCTCTTTTGTACAAAAACACCACTAACGGATTCAATAACTTCAGAGATCGTGTTTGTTTGCATTTTCTCAATTTCTTTTCTCTCTATGATTTTGACGCTTTTGATCTGGATGGGCACCCTCTCAGCAACAACCTCCAAGCCCGGAAGAAAATAAATCCTCTTTTTAAGCCGAACATCAATCTGGGTGGTCACGTCAACATTTACTGGCACTTGAGGAATCTTTTTGTTTTCATACCCAGAAGATGAGATCTCCAGAGTGTAGGTGCCCACCGGAATTTTCTCTAAATGGAAATAACCGGAGTTGCCGGATTTGCATTCATAATTGGTATTCAGGATCCTGATGATGGCTTTGGGTATAGAATGACCATCATCGTCGTCATACACGTGGCCTTCAATTTTTATATTGGATTGAGCAAAACCGAGGTGGGCAAAAAATAGCACGTTGAAGATTGTGGTGAGAAGAACTGTCCAGGCTATTCGGTTTGATCTGAATCTTAAGATACTTCTCCAAAAGAGCCGGTCCCATTCAGCAGAGAGAGACAAATGAACTATTTTTGAATTTAGAAGAAAGAGATGACGTAGGCATTCATACGAAAAATACTTTTTCATCTTCCACCTCCTGGATCATCTTGCCGGATAGGGGAGAAGTCAGGTGACCGCTCTGAGGCGGAAACAAAAAAATCCCGCCTATGGCGGGATTAGAAAGATTTCTAACCTTTTCCCTACCCGCGCAAGGAAAAATTTTAGACTAAACAATTTGGCAGATTTCCTGACTTTGTGGCTTCAAATCTACTCGCTTTAACCTTCCCGTCCTTCGACTATAATCAGGACAGTGGCATGCTCTCAAAGCTTTCGTAGCCACTTACAGTAGCGGGGCTGTGGCGGATTTTCACCGCCTTCCCTTTTAATCCCGCCTCTGGCGGGACCCCAAATTGTTACTCAAATTATCAGAGACCAAGTTCTGCAAAAATATATATCATATGTTTTCGTATGTCAAGAAGAATTTTCAAAAATTTTAGGGGTAATGTAAATATTTTGGTGTGTGAACGATGCGTCCAAAGTTATTCGTATGAATGCATACGCATAGGTATTGGCAAGGTATGAACCAAGCGGTTCTGACATCTCACCCCCTTTCTCCCCCTCTCTCCCGCCGTAGGCGGGATGGAGAGGGGGATGGGGGATGAGGTAAAAACACAAAAAGTTCGTATGGATGCCCACGCATAGCTTAATCATACCCGCATCAGTGGATACAAATTCCATAAAAATAATTCTTGCATTAAATTTCTGGTTTCATTAAATTAAGTAGACAATTTTGGGTTCCTCATCTTCTATCGGATTGAGGGTATAGAATGGAAGAAAGGGATCGTTTGGATATTTCAGAAGAGCAGTTGGAAGGTTTCACCGAATCTTTTGCCTCATTCAATAAGATTACCCAGAAGCTACACTCTGCCTACAAGAATTTGGAGGAGAAATTTGAAGATTTAAACTTGAAATTGGAGAAGACCAACAGAGAACTAAGACAGAGTTTGGCGGAGAAGGACAAAATTTCCAATTACTTAAATAATATCTTAGAAAGCTTAACCTCGGGAGTGGTAGCCATAAATCTAAAGGGAGAGATAACCTTGTTCAACCGGGCGGCGGAGGAGATTTTGGGCTACAAAACAGATGAGGTTCTGGGTAGAAAATATGGGGAGATTATGGGAAAGGAAGTAAAGGAGAAGATGACTTTATCCTTCACATTGAAATCCAAAAGATTACATATAAATGAAGAAAAAGAAGTGCTTGCCAAAGGGGGAAAGAAAATTCCTCTGGGGTTCTCCACTTCTCTTCTGACTGATGGTGATAACCACATCTTGGGTGCGGTGGAAGTCTTCTTTGACTTATCTAAACTGAAGGAATTAGAAGAAGAGGTGACCCGGGTGAGGACTTTAGCCGCCTTGGGAGAGATGGCGGCAACCGTGGCGCATGAGGTGAAAAACCCGTTGGGGGGCATCCGTGGTTTCGCCGACCTTCTGGACCGGGATTTGGAGGAGGGCGATCCTCGCAAGAAATCGGTTGAAAAGATAATGGAGGGAATAGAAACTTTGGACAAGATTGTACTCGGACTCCTCAATTACACCAAGCCCATTAAGTTGGACTTACATCAGGTTGAATTTATAAGCTTCATGGATGAGGTAATCAAATTTTTTGAAATTGACCTTGAGCGTGAAAAAAAGAAAATTGATATCGTTCGGAAATACCCTGAAAGGACGCTTTTGTGCCGCATAGACCCAGAGCAGTTCCGACAGGTGATATTGAATCTTCTTCATAATGCCACCCAGGCCATGCCTCACGGCGGCAGAATTATGGTTCAAGTAAATGAAGAAAGGGAAGGTAGGGGTACTCCCCAGAATTCCTTAAGGATTCATCCCGAGGCGAAAAAAATTGTTCTGAAGATTTCCGATACAGGGACGGGAATGAGCAAAGCTACTTTGGACAAACTGTTCACTCCCTTTTTCACCACCAAGGAACATGGAACTGGCTTGGGACTCTCCACAGTCAAAAGGATCGTGGAAGCTCACAGAGGAGATATTAGGGTAGAAAGTGAGATAGGCAAAGGAACCACGGTATTTGTGAGTCTACCTCTGGTTTGATAGAGGGAATAGGTAAGTACTAAGAAGGAATTGGAGTGTCCTGCTTTAGCAGGACCTAAGACAGTGAGACACATTAGTTGTTAAATATCGACTCCGTTATCATCCAAGTTCCATCGAGAATGTTCCTAATAGTAATTTTTTCAATGTGCCCTAAAACTTGACACACAACAATTCTTTGAGGATTAACGATGTTGGAAAAGAAAGTTTTGGTGGTAGATGACGATTCCTTGATGAAGGATTTTTTAAAAGAGGCATTGGGACGTTCCGATTATTCGGTCGATTTAGCCTCTACTGGGGAAGAAGCCTTAGAAAAGATCAAGGATAAAGACTATGATATTATCCTTTCCGATATTCGCATGCCCAGCATGAGCGGGATGGAACTTCTGAAGGCGACCAAGCAATATGTTCCAGATGCCAAGGTGGTGATGATGACCGCCTATGGAACGGTAGAAAATGCGGTAGAGGCTATGAAACTGGGAGCTTTCGATTACGTGATGAAGCCTTTTTCCGCAGATGAGATAGAGTTGGTCTTAAAAAGGGCTTTTGAACACAAAAGGCTTATTTTGGAGAACAGGCTTCTCCGCTCAGAGTTGGCGGGCAAATACCGTTTTGAGAATATCGTTGGTAAAAGTCCCCAGATGCAAGAGATTTTCGAATTAGTGGAGGTGGTGGCAGATACCAAAGCCACGGTCTTAATCACCGGCGAATCCGGCACCGGAAAGGAACTTATCGCCAAAGCCATCCATTACAATAGCTCTCGCAAAGATGGTCCTTTTATAAAGATCAACTGCGCCGCCTTCCCGGATGGACTGGTTGAAAGCGAACTATTTGGTCATGAGAAGGGAGCCTTCACCGGAGCCATAAGAAAATCCAGAGGAAGATTTGAATTAGCCGATGGGGGCACTCTACTTTTGGATGAGGTGAGCGAGATCTCGCCGGGCCTGCAAGCGAAACTCCTGAGGGTGCTACAGGAAAGGGAATTCGAAAGGGTCGGCTCGGGGGAGACCATTCAGGTGGACGTCAGGATCATTTCCACCTCCAACAAAAATCTTAAGGAACAAATCGAAAAAGGAAAATTCAGGGAAGATCTCTTCTATCGATTGAACGTTATTCCCATGCACATATCTCCTCTCAGGGAGAGAAAAGAGGACATTCCGATCTTGGCTGAGCATTTCTTGAGAAAATATAGTTCTCAAAATAACCGATCCATCGAGGGACTTTCGCAGAAGGTGTACGAGATGTTTATGGAATATCCCTGGCCCGGAAACGTAAGGGAGTTGGAGAACTACATCGAAAGGGCGGTGGTCACCTCTAAGACAAAAATCCTTGCTCCAGGCGATTTCCCCAAGGAGATAGCGTTCGGAAGAGCAGATTTTGCGCCGGGGGCAATTGGGGTAGGCTGTTCAATACATGAGGCTGAAAAGAGACTGATAACGAAGACCTTAGAGGCCGAAAGGGGGAATCGAACTAAAGCTGCAGAAATCCTGGGAATTTCCACACGGACTTTGCGTAATAAATTACAGGAGTATGGATTGTCCGAATTTGGATCCTGCGGAAAAGAAGAATCCAGCGACCAGTGATCGGTTCTTTTAGGGTAGAGACAAAATTCGTATATCCGGATTATTTCGGATATGACCGAGTTAGCGGCCATAGGTCGCAAATATGATTAAAAAAATGACCAACAAAACATCAAAAAATTGGGGGGAAATAGGTAAAGGTGCTGTAGCCGAAATAAAGATTACACCTAAAGAACTTAAGTATATTGAAGCACGTGGATTTTTGTGCCACGAACTTCTATATCTGTTAGGCGGGCATATTGAGTTTGTAGAAACATCGTGGAGACAATATGTATTGAAAATTTTAGAATTAATATTCCCGATTTCACCAATTTGTAGATGGTGTCCATTGGAAGATTGTGTATTGGAATGGGTAGGATATCATAGTCAATGTGAAACAAAAGTGTATCGACTAACACCAAGGGAAGGTTTAATAACCGTATTTTTCGTAGAGTATAAACCTGAGCCACCTGCTGCGGGTGGCTATATACGTTCATTTTTTAATGTTCCGCAATTAGACATTAGCAAATTTTTACGACCACCATTTGAGGAAAGTAACGATAACACAAAGATTGAACAATTGCTCCGTGCCGGCTTAGTTGAAAAATTCAAACCACTACCAATGACATCAGGGGCTAAAAATAGAATTAGTGAAATACATATGGAAACGTGCAAGGGTTTATGGGAAGAGCTTAGTAAATAGTGAAAAAGGGATTGGCCGAAGTTATTTAAAGCGACCTACAGCCGCTAACAGCGTGTATGCGGTTTCGCTTCGCATTCGCTCGCTCCACTCATATTGCTAACGCAACATCGCATACATGCAAACGTTAGACCCATTTTAAACAGTTGGAGCATGAAAAGCGGTCTTAAACCCGTATAAAATAAGGATTTGATTTTTGGATTTAGCAAAATGTAGTGCACTTTTTTCGTGTATTGATCTGATTTTTCTTGACAAAGTTGAGGATTATATTTAATATTGTGGTGTCATGTTTGTGCGAGTGAAGAGATCAGGTCCTCGGGAGTATTTGCAGATTGTGGAGAATTTCCGTGAGGGAAAGAAGGTGAGACAGAGGGTTATTGCCAATCTGGGAAGGCTGGATATTCTGAGAGCCACTGGAGCTTTGGACTTGATAGCTACCTCTTTGGCTCGGCTTTCTGAGAATGTAGCTGCCATTTCCAGTACCAAAGAGGATAATCAGAGGGTGGAGTGGGATAAGGAGTGGGGTTCGTTTTTGGTGTTTCGTCGGCTTTGGCAAAAGATGGAACTGGATCAAATTATTCGATATTTGAAGAGAAAGACCAAATGCGAATTTGATGTGGAGAGGTCCATTTTTTATACGGTTCTTCACCGATTAACTGAACCGGGGAGTGACCTTAAAACCAGTAAATGGTTAGATAACATCTATGACCCGGAGGGGGTAGAGATAGGATATCAACATCTCCTCCGAGCCATGGGTTATCTTAGTGGTTTCAAAGAACAGATAGAGGATGCTTTGTTTTTGAGGAGGCGGACTTTATTGGACGATAGCATAGATTTAGTCTTTTTTGATACCACCAGCATTTATTTTGAAGGGGAGGGACCAGAGGGTTTTGCCCAATATGGACACTCTAAGGATCATCGTCCTGATCGGAAGCAAATAATTGTGGGAGTGGTAATGACAAAAGAAGGTGATCCGATTTGTTGCGAATACTGGCCTGGGAATATGAGTGATGTTAAGGCTTTGCTTCAGATTGTGGAAGTGCTGAAGGGGCGATTTAAGATAAGGCGAATCATTCTGGTTTGTGACAAAGGAATGGTGAGCCAGTCCAATTTGGAAGAGTTGGAGAAAGAAGGGGTGGATTTTATCGTGGGAGTTCGTCTGCGGAATGTTAAAGAAGTGAGGGAAGGGGTTTTGTGTAGGGGGGGTCGCTATCGAGAAGTGGAGGATAACCTGAGAGTAAAAGAAGTGTTTTTAAAGGGAAGGCGATATATCATTTGTGTCAATCTGGAGCAGGCCAGAAAAGATGAAATGACCAGGGAGAAGATCCTCTCTGAACTGGAGAAGAAACTTCGCCGTGGTGCTAAAGAGTTGATTGGCAATAAGGGTTACAGAAGATACCTGAAGGTAGAGAAGGATGCGGTCAAGATAGATGAGAAGAAGTTGAAGGGGGAAGAACGTTTCGATGGAAAATTCGTTTTGTTGACCAGCACCCAGCTTCCTTGCGAGGAGGTGGCAAAAAGCTACAAATCTCTGTGGGAGGTGGAGAATGCCTTTAGAACTCTAAAGGATGTTTTGGGAACCCGTCCTATCTTCCATCGCAAGGAGTCCCATGTCAAAGGTCATGTTTTTTGTAGTTATCTGGCTCTCTGTCTTTTGATAGCTTTACGCAAGCATCTAAGGAAGCATAACACTGGGAAGCCGCCTTCTTGGGACGATGTTATTCGTGATCTCCGCTCCTTCAGAGCCATAAAGACAGAATTCAGCGGAAAAACTTACTTAATGCGAACAGAATTTAAAGGGACAGCTCACCGTTGTTTTCAGGCAGTGGGTCTTAAACCTCCACCGGTGATTTGCAGAATGTACTTCGACATCCCGCCTTTGGCGGGAGACAAAATGTAGTGCCACACTCTCTCGGTGCGCCCGTAAATCGTTGGGAGACAATAACACTTTTTGGGCAAGTGTTTAAAATGAGTTAGATGATATTAAATTTTTTTCTATTTTCTTCTGTATCTTTATAAATACGCCATTCAGCAACAAGATTGTCTTCAATTTTTGCAGTCCAGATTACATGATCATCTGAAGATTCTTTAGACCATTTAGCATAACCAATTATAATTACCAAATTATCTCGTGACTCGACTCTGGTAAAAATATTTTTATAATCAGGAAACTTTTTGAAAAACCAAATCCAACCCTTAGTATTAGATTCTTTTCCCTTAACAACATCTCCTTCACGAACGATTAAAGTGTGGTCTTCTGTCATTAGATCAGAAAGTCTTTTTATGTCTTGATTATTAATATATTCATTAAATTGTAGAGCAGTTAATTTTGGATCTTTTGAATTCATAATAAGACTACCGGAAAATTAGATCTATCTTGTCAAACAGTTCTTCGAACCCGCCTGGTTGATCCGTGGCTGGGAGCCCCCTTACGGGCACTTAGTTTAGAGAAGGGAGTTCGGAGTGTTCGCCTTTAGGTGAACCAACTGAAAATCTTTTGCCTTTGAGGAGATTTCAGGTCAAGCTAAAGTCGTAGATCCCGACTTGGCGGGGCTTGACACTCCAGCAAAACCTTTCCCAACTTAGCTTTTTTAGCCACCTTTTCTAACTGAATTTCTACGATGTTCGTATATTCATCAATCAACTGCTAATTCAGGGTGATTTTTCTTGAGCCAATCTTTGACTAATTTATACAGTTCCCGAGCAAATCTGATTGCTTCATCGACTTCGTATTCAGATACAGTGCCAGCCATGTCATAGGAACTGATATGCCTCTTTTTCCTGAACCGATTGAACTTGTCAATCAGGTCCGGGTCAGCATTGATAGTATATTTTAGTGACTCGATCGATCTTTCATGATGCCCTTCTCCTGCAGTTCGGTATCCGCAGACATTAAGAGCGATGGCGGCGCACCGCAGAGCAGCGTTGTATGCCATCGTCAGTCTCCAATCAGGACTGATAGCGGAAACACCAGCGTCATGCAAATCTCTTTTGGCAATCTGAAATAACTGCTTGATTTCATCAACACTTGTTTTGTGGCTTTTCAGCCACTTATTATTCAGCCAGCCTTGCAAGGTCATTTTCGTTGCCAATCAGAAATATCATCTTGGATTTCAATACTGATCTTAAAAAGTAGTTTTTTCGTTTTATCTTTTCCTTAAATTCTTTGATCGGGTAAAGAGTCGGATTGATCTCTCGCTTTAATTCCTTTTCGGCTTTACTGGTTGCCGCAGAGAGGTTGTCAAAACTTATTTTACCAACGACAAGAAGATCTATATCGCTTTTGGCGGTTTCCTCACCGCTGGCAATTGAACCATAAATAGTGGCAACTTCTATTTTTTCCCTGAAAGGAAAGAGGATATGCTTTAAAACGTCCACTAGCCCGAATGTTTTCAAAACTATTCTTCTTAGTTCTTCATAAATGGGATGGGACTTGTTTACGGAATAGTATGTCTGATTCCCTCTGGTTTCCAATTCCAGTATGCCAGCTTTAGTCAGGGACTTGAGCTCCCGTTGGATGGTTCCCTGCTTTGTGTCTGTTAGTTTCAGCACTTCTCGAAAATAGAACTGCTTGTCGGGATGCATGAAAAATAATGAGAGGACCTTACGCCTCGTGCCGGGAAATAAAGATTCCATTTCTCACTCCTTTGTACCCAATTTGGGTACAATTGTACCCAAAAAAGGTACAGCTGTCAAGGGAAAAATTCGACCCAGATGACCATCATTTTAAAATGCTTCTCTTCACGATTTCTTTTGAAATTGGTATATTAATTATCATTAGAGAATTGATTTGAAAGAATTCACCAACTGCTCTACTATTATCTTGAATATCTCGATATTTGTCTTTCCAGATATCCGATATCTACTTCGGATCTTTTACAAGAAGCTTGTATTCACTGTGACCAAATTGTGACTATAAAAAGTCCAAAATGCCAAAAAATCAGCCAAAATTATACAAGAGAACATTGATGTAATTTCAAATCTGACATACTATTGCGTGGAAAGACAAAAAGTTGGGAAAATGCCTGGGTCGGATTTTCAGTACGGTGCTCTATCAACTGAGCGAGAAGCAGAGCCTTCATACTGCCGAGGATAGGGATTCAAACCCCGATAGACAGATCTAAGGTGTGCCTCCCACCATTGAATAGTCCCCTACTCTCGAAAGTAATATCATTCTATGTGTTTTGTCGACTTCAGCTTCAACTAAACTTCGCTTGAATGAACTCGAGTGCTTTTTGATTTATTTTATCACCTGCCTACGGCGGGACGACGAACCAATCTGCATTCTGGGATTGCATCGGCGTTGCCTCACAATGACAGAACGAAGTAGGTCAGGAACCTTGGGCTCCTGACCTACAGAGTCGGTGGCAACGGCGGACCTCAGAATTGCTAGAAAGACCAGTTAACGATGGGGAAAACCGGCAATTGTCCTCCCTGTCGGATAATGTTCACAAACCCTATCTGCAAGCCTTTCATGGTCTGGGCATAATTCACCAGACCAAGCTGGAATCCGCTCATGGCATTGGCGTAGTTAACGATCCCCCATTGGAAACCCTCGAACCTGCCGTTCGTGACATTCACTGCACAGTCCTGCCAGCCCATGAAATCGGTGTCAGCAATGCCCACCAGTCCATGCTGCCAGCCCTTGAACATGCCGGTGGTAGTATGATTGACCAAACCCAAATCCAGTCCCGACACCGAGACATTCCGACCATAAAGCAGGTTAAGTCTAACGCCGGTAATGGAGTCGTCCTCAGGGAAGATCTGAATCGGCGTTACTAAAGCAATCTGAATCGGACGATTCTTTGCTTGAACAGGCATCGAGATCAAAATAGAGATGAAGGCAGCAAGGCCCAAAAGTATACAGAGTTTTTTTGCCATCGTTCCCTCCTTTCCGAGGATTAAGGTTAACTTGAATGCACCGCCTGCAGATCGCATGTCATAAGCCTCCGGCTCCTGGCTTACTAGCTGAATTTCGCTTGAATAAACTCCATTGCTTTCTGGATTCTTTTCACCACTTTCTCTTTGCCCAGAAGCTCCAAAAGATCGAAAAGCGGCGGTCCGGCTGAGGTTCCGGTTGCGGCCAAACGAACCATGTGAATCAACGGGGCTGGCTTTATCTTCATTTCGTCTGCCAGCCCACGCAGCGCTCCTTCTATTTTTGACTTTTCGAAGCTCTCTAACTGAGACAAGCAATCAACAAAAGCAGTTAATCTGCCTGCAGCTTCAGCCGAATTGAAATGTTTGCTTGTGGCTTTTGGCTCGTATTGATAGTCAAACGCAAAAAAGTATTTGCCTCTTTCGGCAAAATCTTTCAGAGTCTTGCATCTTTGTTTGAGTAAAAAAACAAATTTCAAAAGCCAATCCCTTTTCTCGTTCACCATTTCTTGATTTATCAACTTCTCCCTGATCAAGAAAGGGATGACCAATTCCAGAAGCTTTTCATCGTCACAAGCCCGGATGTACTCCCCATTCATCCATTCAAGTTTCTCTGGATCAAAAACTGGATTTGAGGGATTCACCCCTTCAAGGGAAAATAACTCTATCATCTGATCTGCAGAAAGGATCTCTCTGTTGTCTTTCGGTGACCAGCCCAAAAGAGCCAGGAAATTCACTAAAGCCTCAGGCAAAAACCCATTTTTCTCATATTCCATCACCGAGACCGCCCCATGCCTTTTGGAGACCTTGGCTCTGTCCTTTCCCAAGATAAGAGGGATATGGGCAAAGTGGGGAAGACTCAACTCCAGAGCTTTATAGATCAGAATCTGTTTGAAGGTGTTGGATATGTGGTCATTTCCTCTGATGACGTGTGAGATTTTCATGTCCACGTCATCCACCACGCAGGCGAAGTTGTAGGTGGGAGTCCCATCTGACCTGAGGATGATTAAATCGTCTATTTCTTTGTTATCCCTCTTAAGCTCCCCATATACCAGAT
Source organism: Candidatus Zixiibacteriota bacterium (assembly GCA_023127875.1). Next base: position 268 of record JAGMFA010000055.1, on the reverse strand, counting down.
CAGAGAAGCTCGTCTCCCCCTCAGGTACCAGAAGTCTGATCGCCTTGGGCTCTCCCCTTCTTGTCTTCTCCTCTTTTTGGGCATCGGAAAGTTTCAGGCAGGTCCGGTCATAATGCCAGTCAACTTTGGAAGCGATGGCTTGTTTCCTTTTCTTCTCCAACTCTTGGGGAGTGCAAAAGCAGAAGTATGCTTTCCTCTTTTCCAAAAGTTTCTGAGCATACTTTTCATAAAATTCGGTTCTCCGGGACTGGTAGTATGGTCCCTCATC
>JAGMFA010000054.1 GCA_023127875.1 Candidatus Zixiibacteriota bacterium | reverse complement strand
TTATCAAGGGGGACATAGAGCGTTCCTCCCCTGATACGAGGAGGTTAGGGGAGGTTATAAGGCGTGATTTTATTTAACGCAACACTATTGCCTCAATCCCCCTTTTATAAAGGGGGACAAAGGGGGATTAAAGGAGAAAAGAAAGATTTTCCATTGCTTACGCGTAACTGAATAAGTGCTAAGTCGGACAAGCCACTCATCATAACACGAGATTGGTGGCGATTCCCGACTAGCAAGGTTTTATCTTTAGGCAGGTAGTTTTATCATATCGAGGAGGTAGGCATGACCGATGCATCAGTCAAGAAGAAAGCGAGCGTTTATGATAACGTAACCAAGCAATTCAATAAGGCTGCTGATCTGATGGGACTGGACCCAGATGTCCGACAGATCTTGGCCAGGACCAATAATGAGATAGTAGTCAATTTCCCGGTAAAGATGGATGATGGCCGGATTGAAATGTTCACTGGCTACCGGGTGCAGCACAACGATGCGCTGGGTCCTTACAAAGGTGGACTACGCTACCATCCTTTGGTTGATATTGACGAGGTTCGGGCACTGGCTACCTGGATGACCTGGAAGGGGGCATTGACTAATATACCGTTTGGCGGCGCCAAGGGAGGGATCCAGTTTGATCCCTCTGAATGTACCTGTGACGAGATGGAAAGAATCACTCGGCGCTTCACCTTTGCTCTGGGGAATAACATCGGGCCGGAATTCGACATCCCGGCTCCGGATGTAAATACCAACGCTCAGATCATGGCCTGGATTCTGGACACGTATCTATCAACCCAGCCACCGCATGCGAGACAAGCAAATGTGCACGTAGTCACCGGGAAACCCGTTAAATCCGGCGGAAGCCTGGGCCGCGATAAAGCCACCGGGCAGGGAGTGGTATACACAATCGAAGAGTGGGCAAAGGATAAAATTTTTGATTTGAATGGTGCCACATATACGGTGCAGGGATTCGGGAACGTAGGCTCATGGGCCGCCCGTCTGATGAAGCAGCACAGTTCCAAGCTTCTTGCGGTTGAGGATGCCAGTGGGACCATCTCTAACCCGAACGGGATCGATCCTGACGATCTTCTCGACTACGCTGGAAAGAACAGAGGCTTAATCTCCGGCTATCCCAAAGCCGAACCTATCGAACACAAGATGCTTCTGGAGACCAAGGCGGACATCTTTATCCCTGCTGCACTGGAAAATCAGATAACAGCCGAGACGGCTCCACTTTTGAACGTAAAAATGGTGGCTGAGGGAGCAAATGGTCCCACCGATCCGGACGGCGATGCGATTCTGCAAAAGAAGGGGATAGACTTAATTCCTGATATCCTATGCAACGCAGGCGGAGTAATTGTGAGCTACTTCGAGTGGCTTCAGAACAAACGAAGCGAATTCTGGGACTTAGAGGAAGTGGACGGCAAATTGCACAGAAAAATCGTTGATGCCTACGCACGGGTGCGCGATACGGCGAAGAAGTTCAGCACGGATTGGCGCACTGCCGCATACATCGTCGCCCTTTCCCGTCTGGAGACGGTCTACAAGGAGCGCGGAATCTTCCCGTGATCAGGCTGTTCTGAAAAAGCACGCGACTTTGGTTGCTTACCCGAAAGACATTTCATAGTAGGGCATAGGGGCGGGAATTCATCCCGCCCCTTATTATTTGTAAGAGCTAACCTCTTGCAGGTCTATACCTTAAGCTTACTTCTTTGCAGATCAGACATTATTATCTTGACAGCAGACTCATGGTTTTGTATTTTCCACACAACTTGAAACGATAAAAACTATATCTCGATAGGAGGTGATAAGAAAGCTACCTTTTTAACCATTTTGGATTCTAACGCCGGAACTTTTTAAATTAAAGGAGAAAAGATGAAAAGGATTTTCATTCTATCGGTTTTAGTAGTTTTTTTCCTCTTTGGCTGCGGGAAAAAGGAAGAGGCACAAACTGAAAAAGTAGAGGAGCAACCCGAAGAGGTGACTGAAGCTGAGGAAGCCACCAGACCCATATCTAAAGAACCGATTGAAAGGGACAAAAACCCCATCGTGGTGATGGAGACCAGCCTCGGCACCATCGAAGTCGAGCTGTTCTTTGACAAAACCCCCAAGACCGCTGAGAATTTCCTGAAATTGGTCCTCAGTGAGTTTTACGATGGTCTCACCTTCCATCGAATCATACCTAATTTCGTCATTCAGGGAGGGTGCCCGCTGGGCAACGGAACCGGAGGACCGGGATATTCCATAGATTTTGAGAAGGCAGATACCAAACATAACAGAGGTTCTCTGGCTATGGCCCGTTCTCAGGATCCGGATTCAGCCGGGAGTCAGTTTTATTTCTGTTTAAAAGCTCTTTCGAATTTGGACGGAAATTATGTGGTCTTCGGTAAAGTGGTTAAAGGTATGGACGTGGTGGACAAAATCGCTCAGGTCGAGACCGACCCCAGAGATATGCCCAAAGAGAAAGTGATAATGACCAAAGTCTATGAAAAGACTGAATAAAAGATAAAACAATTCCATTTTGCTTTAAGCCCCGCCTTTGTGGCGGGGCTTTTCTTATTGACGAAACTGGACATGATTCTTTTGCAGTAAATGGAGAAGACCTTCTTCCTGCTCCAGGTGGGTGGTCCATGGCTGGCAGGCTTCACCCGCCGTTCATCTTTCGTTGGTGAAGAACACCAACGGGAAGCAGGAGGGATAAGTCAGAACCTCACCCCCTAGCCCCCTCTCTACCCAGACGGGTGGGCGTCCGCCCATAAAATGGAGAGGGGATTTATCCTGAAGGGACTGTTGAAAAAGCCAAACCGGAGTGCCCATGCGGGCAGTTTTCTTCAAAGTTTAAGTAGTTGTGATTCTGTGCCTACCAGGTCCCCTGACCTGGCAGGTTTAGACCGTCGGGTCGGGGGACCCGACGGGCACAACAAACCCGCGTGCTAAGTTTGCAGAAGGATAGACAGGAAGTTGCAAAAAAAGTGGCTCAATAAATAAACTTCAGATATTGGATAGCAAGGTTATCTTCTTTTGAGACACAAGGTTAAGAAGAAGACATCGGGAAAAGGGCTGGTGGCACGAGCTTTGCAGTGCTACTTAAGAGAAGGAGAAAGGAAAACGACATGAATCTAAATCTACGTTACACACAGAAAGGATATACGTTAGTCGAGTTGACGATTGTGATCGCCATAATAGCCGTTCTGGCCGCCCTCGCAATCCCTCGCTTCATGCGTACCTCGACGAAGACCAAGCAGAGCGAAGCTCAGCTGATCCTGAAGCAAATCTATACTATGGAGAGGGCTTACCGTCAGGAAAAGGACACCTACTATCCGAGCAACGGAAGTCCCATTGTAGTGCAGCCCGGTGGGGTTATTGGTTCCCTGGGTGTGGAGGTGATGTCTTCGGCTTATTATAGCTACTCAGTTACGGGGGACCGAACCAGCTTCGTAGCCACTGCTGGATCCAAGGGTGCAACCGGCTTGGATGATGATCCAACTCTGGACGTGTGGAGGATTGACCAGACTGGAAAGCTGACCTGTGTCACCAATGACGCTCTACACTGAGCGTGCACGGATGAGGAAGACTCAGGATAAGGGATCAACAATCTGGTGGGTCGCCACCCTTGAATAGGTAATTGATGAGATAAACGATGTCGCCGAGGTCGACGATTTCTGTGCCTGCCAGGTCCCCTGACCTGGTCCCGCATTTTGCGGGATCGGGTCGGGGGACCCGACGGACACAACAACCCCTGCTCCCCGCAACAGATTAATCTAACAGGGTGGCGGACCGTCTTTGAAGAGATAATTAATTAGATAGACCAAGTCTGCCAGATCTATTATATCATCACAATTCACATCCCCAGCTTCCCAGGGCATAGGTTCAGGACCAAACTTGTAGAGATAGTTGATTAAATATATCACATCTCCTAAGTCTACTACTCCATCGTGATTGGCGTCTCCTCGTACAAATGAGCTCTCTTCTACTATGATGAAAAGCTGTTGAGTGTCAATCTCCTTGGGTGCACTTGAATCGGTCACCTTGATGGTGAAATCGAAGCTGTCTGCGACCGTGGGAATGCCCCATATTACTCCGGTTAAGGAGTCCAGTTCCAACCCATCCGGCAGGATGCCACTTTCTACCTCCCATTGGTATGGAGCCGTTCCGCCTTTGGCTAAGAGAGTCTCTGAGTAAGCGGTGAACTGGGAATCAGAAGGCAAATCTGTGGTGACTATGTTCATACCGTAAGAAGTGGTATAGACTTTTCTTAAAATCCACTTGTCAGGATCCACATCCACCTCAATACCTGTCGATAGTACCCGAACGGTAAAATCTTTATGTCGGGGATCGTTAAAGACCACCAGGTTGGTGTCCATAGAGTAAGTGCTGACGTTTATGTCAATGGGCATGGTAAAGTGGGTGGGATCTGTGGTCTGGATCTGATCTATGTGAATGAATACGTCGTAGTAACCTCCACCCACAGATTCCCAGGTATAAGAGTACTGATATTTAGGATAATAGGTTCCATAAATCCATTGCTGGTAGAAGTAATCTAAATCCATGCCCGATACCGTCTCACAAACCTCTTGAAAATCCTCAATCTCTGCTACACCGTAAGCAAATTGAGGATCAGAATAATATTCTCTCATTATGGCAAAGTAGACAGAATCTCCCACAACGTGTCTTAACATATGATGAACCCATCCCCCTTTGTCATACACGATGGTAGCAAAGATGTTCCATGCGTTGGTGGTGTCCTCAACAAAGATGGTTCCCCCGCCGAAGTATTGGAAACCATTCATATAGGTGTGATAATAGCTTTCTCCATAACTATATTCCGCCCAGAGTGCCTCACAGTAGACGGCAAATCCCTCGTTCAGCCAGATATGATGCCAGTTGTGACAGGTGATGCAGTCTCCCCACCACTGGTGTGCCAGCTCATGCACCAGCACCCACTCGGAGTACCAGGAGGAGGACATGCTGGTGTTGGTCTGATGTTCCATACAACCACCCCAGGTGAAATGCGCCATACCATACTTCTCCTCCACAAAGGGATATTCCCCAAATAAGCTGGCATAGCACTCGATAGCTGAGGGGGTCATGGGATACAGAGATTGAGCCTGGGAGAGGCGCTCTGGATAGACATAGTATATCACCTCCATGGAGTCCCCCCTTAAGGGATGATACCAGTTGGAGAATATGGTATAATTGGTAGCGGAGACGAAGATCAAATAGGTGGTGATGGGATATTTCTCATGCCATTTGTAGGTTTTGGTGGAGCCGCGGTCAACTATCTCTCTCAAAAGCCCGTTGGAGGCTACATACAGGTCCGAGCGGACGGTTATGTTTATGTCCACTGAATCCGCCTTATCCCGGGGAAGGTCCTTACAGGGCCACCAGGCTTGAGCAAAATAGGGACAACTTAGTGTGGAGATTATCGGCACAGAGGGGCTTCCGTGGTATCCCCAATCAAAGGATTGAAGTCCACCCTCTAAGGGATGCCCGTGATAGTAGACGGTTACATCAAAGGGTTCATGGTTATAGGTGTCATTCAGAAAGATACGAAGGATATCGTTGTCCCAGGTAAAGGAGAGAAGAACGTCATTGCTTTTGATCGAATCCACATGCATCTGGGGATTATCAAAGAAGTTGAGTTCCACTTCGTTGAAGCCGTCAATCAAGGCTTGAGCATACATATATGCCGAACCAGATACGATCTCTGTGGTATCATTCAAGTTCAGATCTAACCGGTAATATTGGGCATCATAGTGGCTCTGATTAACTGTCTCCTTCATGGGGATGGTTATTCCCAACTCACGCAGTTGGTTCAGCCTTTTCTGCTTCATCTCCGCCAGCATCTGGTGAAACTGACTGGGGGTGGTATTTTGGTCGGTGAATAACATCTCTTGTGGTTGGTCATTTAACTTCTGGGCAAAAGGATCTTGAACCCAAAATCCAGAAGAGAATAAAAAAAGCCCTAAAACAAAAATAGATACAAAGCGCTTCACAAGGAACCTCCTTGAAAAAATTGGAAATTGGCAAAACAAACAAAACAGTCGAACAAATAAGCCAAACTCACCTGCAGTCGCGAGTTTAGCCTATTTACAATTTAACGAAAAATCCGCTTCTGTCAATGATTTTCTTGCTTTTCCAGACAACATACTCGCACCCTAAAAAATTCTGAAAATCTAAATTAAAATACGATTGACACCGTCATAAAGTTCACTTAAATTTCGTGAAGCCGTAGAAAATTTAAAGAAAGTAGGGATTACATGGTTTGGACAAAATTGACGCAGAAAAGAATTTCCCTATTTCTTATAATTGGGCTGGTTTTTCTTGCGTTTCCCTCTTCGGCGTTTGCAGAAATTAGTTTTCGCTCTGACCTGACTTTTGTCTCCCGATACATCTGGAGAGGATTTGATACCATTTACGATGATCGTCCCGCAGTTCAACCCTCCATCACTTTTGTTTTCGGTAAAAGCGGAGTGTGGCTTAATCTCTGGTCCGCGGTTGCCTTAGCCGATACAGATTTTGTCGAACTTGATTTGATCGCGGGTTACGATAAAGTTTTCTCCAGAGACATGACTTTTTCTGCAGGAGTGGGCTATTTCACCTTTCCCAGCATGCCTCATTATCCGGATAAGAACTCTACCTCACCTGAAGCATATGCAGGAATAACCGCAAACTCACTTCCTCTTACGCCTGGTTTAACTCTCTATTATGATTTCAATGTGGGCGATGGTCTTTATGCTACCCTTTCCTTGAATCAGAGTTTTCATATTAAGGGTAAAATTCTTTGTTCCACCTTTGTTATTGGTTACACTACCCAATATCAGGATCCGGATTTCGGAGTCGATCCCGGTTTCTCGGATATTTGTTTGGGAGTCTCCACAGATTTAAACCTTAGGAGTGTGACCCTGACTCCCAGCCTCAATTATGTGATCGTGCCCAATGAAACCATAAACGATGAGGACGAGTTTTGGGTGGGGTTGATGGTAAGTTGGTCAACGGGTGGGTCAACGGATTAAACGGATAAATCAAAGGGATTGAAATTATCGAACTGGATATAAAGAGAATGGGATGATCAACCCATGAATTATGAAGAGACGCTTTCTTATCTTTACAACTTAGAGCGCTTCGGGATAAAGTTAGACCTGACTAATATCACCACCATTCTGAACCAATTAGGGAAGCCTCATCTGAGGTTTCCCTCCATTCATGTTGCCGGAACCAATGGAAAGGGTTCGGTTGCCGCCATGCTACATTCCATCCTCTGCGAATCCGGTTATAAAGCGGGACTTTATACCTCTCCTCATCTGGTGGATTTCAGAGAGAGGGTTAGAGTTGGTCAAGAGCTGATAGAAAAAGATTTCATATTCGATTTTGTGCAGGGGTTAAAAGATGAAATTGATAAAGAAGGTTTCACCTTCTTTGAAGTAACCACCGCCATGACATTTGAGTATTTTGCTCAAAAGAAAGTGGATGTGGCTATCGTAGAAACCGGTCTGGGAGGGAGATTGGATGCCACAAACATGATAAATCCCTTAATTTCGATCATTACCAATATAGGTCTGGAACATACTAAACATCTGGGAGATGCCATCCCTCAGATAGCCTCAGAAAAGGCGGGGATCGTCAAAGACGGAGTTCCCACCATTACTGCGGTAAATCAGCCCGAAGCCTTGGATGCGATAAGGTCGATTTGTGTTGAGAAGAACTCAGAGTTTATCCATATCCAGGATGGATCAAGTTACACCGTGTTGGATGCTTCAATCTATGGATCAAAATTTAACTTCTCCTCGAATTCTTTAAAATACAAAAATCTTGAATTGAACTTGGCAGGAGAACATCAGGTTTTGAATGCTATCACTTGCTTGACTGCAATTCAAAAGCTAAGACAATTGGGATTGAGGGTTGACGAGCAAGCGGTAAGAGCTGGTTTGAAAAAGATAAACTGGCGGGCAAGATTGGAGGTTTTCAAGAAAGAACCTTTAGTATTGTTGGATGTTGCTCACAATCCGGCTGGAACAAAGGCTTTGATTCAGGCTTTGGACCAGCTTTTTCCCGAAAGGCGGATCATTTTTGTCTTCGGAGTCATGCAGGATAAAGATCACGACTCAATGCTCAAGGAAATTTCCAAGAAAGCCAAATTCGTGGTGCTCACCAAGCCAGATTACAAAAGGGCGGCTGATCCGGAATTATTAAGAGAGGTAATTGACCAGGCAAATATACCTTTTGAAATCGTTCCCCAGGTCAATCAAGCTTATCTTTTTGCTCTGAAGAAAGCTAAAGTTGACGACATAATCTGCATAACGGGTTCCCACTTCACTGTTGGGGAATTTTTGGGTTCGTTTCAATCCCACTAAAACGAGTTTAACTCCTCGTAGCTTTCACTGTCCTGTTTTTTTGATGAGACCTCTTCCCCGATTCCCCTCTCTATTAAGTGGAGTTACACAGGGGGAAGGGTGGGTAGTCGCAAGCTTCAGCTTGCGGGGTTGGAGTGAAAATGGTAAACTCCTCAATTAAGTTTAAGTTGACAAGGGGCTGTTCTGAGATTATACTTAGAACTGATAAACAAGATAAAGTTTTTCCGCTCTTGGAGACAAAGATGAAATTCATAGCTGATTTTCACGTGCATTCCAAATACAGTCGAGCCACCTCCAAAGAAATGGATGTGGAGAATTTGGCTCGATGGGCCAACCTGAAAGGGGTAGGGCTTTTGGGAACCGGAGACTTTACCCATCCTTTCTATTTCGCCGAGTTAAAGCAGAAATTGCAACCCACAGGCAACGGTATTTTCACTTTGAAAAAAGAGTTCAAGCAGTCTGCTGGATCTGTAGGAAATGTCCATCAGAGCGAGGTTCATTTCATGCTTACCTCCGAAGTAAGCAATATGTTTCAACAGGGGGGAGCATCCAGAAGAGTTCATACCCTGATCTTTGCCCCCAGCTTTGAGGTGGTGGAAAAGATAAATGAGGAGCTTTCCCAGTTTGGAAAGTTAGGCTCAGATGGCAGACCTATCTTCGGATTTCCCACCAAGGAGCTGGTAGAGATAATCACCGATATCACGGATGAGTGCTTTATCGTGCCAGCTCATGCCTGGACACCCTGGTTTTCTGTGTTCGGAGCCAACTCCGGTTTTGATTCCCTACAGGAATGTTTCGAGGAGCAAACCAAACACATCTCCTGCATTGAAACCGGCTTATCCTCTGATCCCCAGATGAACTGGCGCTGGTCTGCATTGGATAAGATCGCCTTGATCTCCAACTCCGATGCGCATTCTCCTAATCGCATCGGCAGGGAGGCAAATGTGTTTGATTGTGAAAAAAGCTACAAGGAGATCATAAAGGCTATCAAGACCAGAGATAAAAATAAGTTTCTCTTCACCATTGAATTTTTTCCGGAGGAGGGAAAATATCATTATGACGGACACCGAAACTGCGGGATACTCTTTTCGCCAGCCGAATCGAGAAAAAACAAAAACATCTGTCCAGTATGTGGAAGGAAATTAACCGTGGGGGTGATGCATCGGGTGGAAAGCTTAGCAGACCGTCCGGAAGGATTTACTCCGGAATGGGCTATCCCATGTAAGCATCTGATCCCCTTAGTGGAGATAATTGCAGAAGCCTTAAACCAGGGCGTGGACACTAAAGGGGTAACAAACGAATATTTGAGGCTGGTCTCCATCTTCGGTTCGGAGTTCAGAATATTGCTTGATCTTCCTTTAGAGGAATTGGAAAAATCCACCCCGCCCAAGATTCTTGAGGGAATTAAAAGGGTAAGGGAAGAAGATTTGCACATAACTCCCGGCCATGATGGAGTATATGGCAAAATTCAGATTTTTGCAGAAAAGGATAAAGAACCGACTGAACAATTGGGATTGTTTTAATTTTTTTCAGTTCGGACAGGGGTTGTACCCCTGTCCGTAGCAAGGGTGGGGGTGCAACCCCCACCCTAACGGTGGTAGGAGGATGGGATGGTAGCCGCCCATTTGGGCGAAAAAGGTCGTAGGTCGGCTTGCGTCCAGATGGACGCCTGTCTGGGCGACCCATAGGGGAGCTACCCGACATCCTGTGTAGTTTGGCATTCGTCTGATGCAACTTAAATTGGCGGGGCTGAATGCCCCGCCCTATGAATTATAACCGACTCTTCATTCATAGTGGCGGGAATTTATCCCGCCGCGTCAATAGGAGTTCTCATTAGTGAATAACGAAGAAATAAGGGCGGAATTAAAAAGACTGATAAATAAACGCAAAAGCATAGACGAGGACACCAGCGAAGCCAATATTTGTGCGAACTTTGTGGATCAGCTTTTTCTTTTGTTGGGATGGGATATTGCGGATGTAAAGCAATACGACCGCAATAGCTATGTTCGTGGTGCAGGATTCGCAGATATTGCGCTGAAAATAGATAACGACCCAGTAATTTTTGTCGAGGTAAAAAAGATTGGCAAAATTCGCACCGACCGCATAGACCCCAAAGCGCAAATGACACTTCCAATAAGGGAATTAGCCGACTTAATAGATAGAACCCCAGAAGAGAAGCAAGCCTTCAAGTATGCCCGGGGCAAAGAGATTCCCTGGGCTATTTTAACTAATTTTGATTGTCTGTATGTTTTCAATGCCGATCAGGAAAGAATAATTCTTTCATTCAAAAAGCCAGAGGAATACTTAGAAAGACTTGATGATCTGCTTCAGCTTTCCAGAGAAAAAGTAAAAGCTAAAAGCTTGAAATGGGTGCAAGAACAGCTAAAAAAGGAAGAGATGGACAAAAGTTTCTTAGAAAAGCTCAAAAACTGGCGGGTGCGTCTGGCTCAAAATATATGTGATAAAAATAAAGATAATCATATTCTGAAAGACGATAAAGGGAAATTCGATTTAGACAAACTCATGGAAATTGTCCAGCGTGTTCTTTCCCGTCTGATGATAATTCAAATCGCTGATGATCGGGAGGTGCTGAAAAGGCATAGTCTCTTAGAAAACTTGACAAAGACCTACGAAAATATGGGTGACTATACCACCAAAGATCATCTTTTGAAAAAGTTTATCGACCTTTCTGAGATGATGGACATGCACCATAATACCTCCATTTTCACACCGGGGCATCCATGTGATAAGGTTTTCATTTCCAATTCGGTCTTAGATGAAGTTATAAAGAGGCTTTGTAATGTCTCATTCAGAAAGATGACTGCTGACATCTTGGGGGCAACTTATGAAAGTTATCTGGGATATAAGTTTAATCTAAAGAATGGAAAAATTGAGGCGGAGGTGGACCCGAGAGTTAGAAAGCAGGCTGGGATTTATTATACTCCGGCTTATATAGTGCGTTACATAGTGGACAACACTCTGGGAGTGAAACTTAAAGAGTTAGAAGATCAATATGATCTGGAGGCGGGAGAAAAAGCCAAAGACTTAAAGATTTTAGACCCGGCTTGTGGTTCTGGGTCTTTTCTGATTTATGCTTTTGATGTGCTGGCTGAATTTTATGAGAGATTAAATAAGAAGATAACCGACAAACAACTTGAGTTATCAAAAGGTCGAGCTAATCCGGATATGTTCCAAACTCTGGAAGAGTTCAAGCATCTCCCCCCAAAAGTTGCTGACTATCCTAAAAGAATCCTGGAGGAACATCTTTATGGCGTTGATCTGGATCCGGCGGCCGCAGAGATTGCCACCATAAATTTAGTGATTAAAGCTTTTGAGAAGATGAGAGACAAAAAGCTCCCTCTGATTTTGAATCAAAATGTCAAAGTCGGAAACACACTTGTTTCAGGAGTTCAAAATAAGGAGGATTTGGAGAAATTTAAACAGGAAATAACAGAGCACGCTGACTTGAGAAAAAGATTAAAGCAGAACGAAGATGAAGAAGAAAAAAGGGAATTGATGAAGCAAATAGATAAGCTAAGACGAAAAGTCAACTCTCAATTCAATGAGTCCCTAAAAGAATATTTTAGCCAGCCTGAAGAAAAAAGACCTTTCAACTGGGAATTTGAGTTTCCTGAAATCTTCGATTCAGAAAAATCCGAAGAGCAAAAGGGCTTTGATGTGGTAATCGGAAATCCGCCATATAAAGATATTAAAGAATTAGACCCACGAATTGTTGACTATATGTTTTCGAGTTACGCCACGACGTCAAATAGAATGAATATTTACTCCTCGTTTGTTCATAGAGGTCACCAACTCCTCCGACAAAACGGAAGTTTTGGACATATAATTCCAAATTCCATACTAACGCAGAGTTCATATAGAAGCATAAGAAGCTTCTTATTGAATCATTCTCAGCTTCTTAAGATTGTACGTCTTCCCAATAAGACTTTCCCAGAAGCTACAGTTGAAACCATAATTTTGGTTTTTAGAAAAAAAGAACAAGTGAAGAGAATAGAAAAAGAAACCGATATATTGATTTTTGATTCTAACGATGTAATCAACTCAATCGAACCCTCCAAATGTAAACAGCATTATGGGATTTCACAAAAGATATGGCAGAAGAATGTTTCTAATATAGTTAACATCTACACTCCCCAGCCAGAGATTTCCTTTTTAGAAAAAATCGAAAAGTCCACCGGACAACTAAATGATCTGGCGGAGTTCAGTTTAGGCCTGACACCTTACGACAAATACAAGGGACACACGAAAAAGCAAATCAGAGAAAAGATTTTCCATGCAAGCCACAAGAAAGATAAGAGTTACAAAAAGCTATTATCTGGTGAGGATATTAGGAGATACAGCCTAAATTGGAATGGAAGAGAGTGGATCAGTTATGGGGAGTGGCTCGGTGCGCCGCGAGAAAGAAGGTTTTTCACTGAAAAAAGGATATTGGTACGACAGATAATAAGCGGGGATTTACCCCGAATCTATGCTACATATACGGA
>JAGMFA010000053.1 GCA_023127875.1 Candidatus Zixiibacteriota bacterium | reverse complement strand
TCGATTCCAGTATCGCCCACCATAGACAGTAAACAGTAGACAGTGAACAGTTGACAGTAATCGGTTGATGGTCCAGCACAGAGGGGAGCTGCGCCCCAAAAGATGTGGGGTGATTTTTTATAGCCACATGCAAGGAGAAGTTCATGGCAGATAAAGTGACGGTGGTTTTGCCTGACGGATCGAGGAAAGAGTATCCAGCCGAAATAACGATTTCACAGATCGTTCGGGATTTGGATCCAGCTCTGGCTAAAACTGCACTGGCTGTCTTTCTGAATGGCAGTATGGTGGATTTGTCTGAAAAGGTGCAAAAGGATTCAGAAATCAGGATAATCACCTTCGATTCTGAAGAAGGTAAAGAGATCTTCTGGCATAGTACTTCGCATGTTATGGCTCAGGCGGTGCAGAATCTTTTTCCCGGCGTGAAATTAGCCATCGGACCTCCGATCAAAGAAGGATTCTACTATGACTTCGATACCCCAAAGCCATTCGAGCCTGAAGACTTGGCAAGAATTGAAAAGAGAATGAAAGAAATCGTCAAGCAAAATCATCCTTTCATAAAGAAAATGCTCAACAAGTCAGAAGCAGAGGAGATATTCAAACAAAAAGGTGAAAATTATAAGTTAGAGATACTTTCCGAGTTGGAGGGGGATAAGGTGGTTTTGTATCAGCACGACGATTTTGTGGATCTGTGTCGGGGACCGCACCTTCCTTCCACTGGGGTGATCAAAAGCTTCAAGCTTTTAAGTGTAGCTGGAGCTTACTGGAGAGGCTCTGAGAAAAATCCCATGCTTCAACGCATCTATGGTATTTCCTTCCCCACAAAAGATGAGCTGGACCAATATCTGAAAAGAATTGAGGAGATGAAAAGAAGAGACCATCGGGTATTGGGAAAGGAACTGGAGCTTTTTTCAATTTCAGATGAGATAGGACCCGGCTTGGTGCTATGGCATCCCAAGGGGGCACAGATTCGGAAGATCATTGAGGACTTCTGGGTGGAGGAACATCAGAAGCACGATTATCAGTTGATCTACACCCCTCACGTAGCTCGACTGCATCTGTGGGAGAAAAGTGGACACACTGGATTCTATCAGGAATACATGTATTCACCCATGAAGGTGGAAGATGAGCAATACTTGCTCAAGCCGATGAACTGCCCTTTTCACATTCTGATCTATAAATCCAAGCTCAGAAGTTATAGGGAGCTTCCCCTCAGGCTGGCTGAACTGGGCGCGTGCTATCGGTATGAGCGTTCCGGCGTGTTACAAGGACTATTTCGAGTGAGAGGTTTTACCATGGACGATGCGCACATATTCTGCAAGCCGGAGCAACTGGAGGAGGAGGTCGTCAAGCTTCTGGATTTCTCACTCTCCATGCTGAAGACCTTGGGCTTCGAGAAATATCAGATATTCTTATCGACACAACCAGAGAAATCCATAGGGGAGGAGCAAAACTGGGAAAAAGCGCAGGATGCTCTGAGACGGGCTTTGGAGAAGCAAAATCTGGAGTTCGAAGTGGATGAAGGGGGTGGTGCCTTCTATGGTCCCAAGATCGATCTGAAAATCGAAGACGTTATGGGAAGACCCCACCAGTGCACCACCATCCAGTTTGATTTCAACATCCCGGAGAGATTTGATCTTTCCTTTGTGGATTCGGATGGAAATTTTCACCGACCCATAATGATTCATCGGGCTTTATTAGGGTCGCTAGAGCGATTCTTCGGAGTGTTGATTGAGCATTATGGGGGAGCATTTCCCCTGTGGCTTTCTCCGGTGCAGGTTCGGGTGATGCCCATCACCGATCAACAAAATTCCTATTCTGCCGAAATAGAAAGTAGACTGAAAGAAGAACTCTTTCGGGTGGAACTGGACGATAGAAACGAGAAGATAAACTATAAAATAAGAGAGGCGGAAAAGGAAAAGATACCGTATATGTTTATCGTGGGCAAAAAAGAGGTTCAGGATAAAAACGTTTCAGTGAGAAGGCACAAAGAAGGAGATTTAGGTCGATTCGACTTAGATGAAATCATCCACAAGTTGAAGGAGGAGGTAAAGACCAAAGCCGTAGAACCCATAGCCATCTAAACAAAGACGAAAAGTTCTCTAGGAGCGTGTCCGAGAATGTAGTTGTTCATTTGAATCTTGAGACTCGATTTATCGAGCCCAATAAATTGGGCAACTACAATCTCACACTACAATATATAGGGCTCGGAAATATGACTTTAGCATTTCTCAAACAGACTCCTAGAGCAAATTCTTAAAACGTGACGCTTTTTGAAAGCCCCAATTTTTTTAAGAGTAATAACTCCTCTCAGTAAACACAAAGAGGAAAGAAAGGAGGTGAGTTCCAATAAGAGCCAAGGAGATCAGGGTTAATCGAAGAATTCGTTTTTCCCAGGTGAGAGTTATCGGGGAAAATGGCGAACAGATAGGGATCATGCCCACCAGAGACGCTATCAAGATGGCGGCAGAGAGAGGGTATGATCTGGTGGAGGTTTCTCCAGGAGCCAGACCGCCAGTTTGTAAGATACTGGATTACGGGAAATACAAATATGAGCTTTCCAAGAAGGCAAAGGACGCCAAGAAAAAGCAGCGTTTCTTACAACTCAAGGAGATGCGTTTCAGACCCAAAATCGACGATCATGATTACACCTTCAAGATGAGACATGTTCGGGAGTTTTTAACTCAGGGCAACAAGGTGAAGGTTCTGGTGGTGTTCAGGGGACGGGAGAGAGCTCATATGGAGTTCGGGCAGAAGATATTGGACAAACTGAAGGCGGACCTTTCTGCCGTGGGAGAACCAGGTCCCAGACCCAAGATGGAGGGTCGCATTCTGACTTTGATTTTTGTGCCCAAGACACAGGAGAAAAGCCCGGCTTCATCCTAAAATCTCAAATCGATCTGACTCAAGTGTTTTCTTATCAACAAATTAACTCAATGAATTGACGTATATTGTTAAGCACCTAACAAGATGGAGGGATAGTCAGTTGCCTAAGATGAAAACAAACAGAGGTGCCGCCAAAAGATTCAAAAAGACGGGCGGGGGGAAATTCAAAAGAAGCAAAGCCTTCAGAGGGCATCTTTTGGGTAAGAAGAGCGCCAAAAGAAAAAGAAACTTAAGGAAAGCGGGATTGGTGGATAAAGCTGATGAACATAAGGTAAGAAGGCTGTTAGCCAGCTAAGGAGGACTTTGATGCCCAGAGCAGCAAATACAGTGGCTTCACGTGCAAGAAGGAAAAAGATACTGAAAGCCGCCAAGGGATATTATGGAGGCAGAAGCAAGCTCTATCGCACTGCCAAAGAATCGGTGCAACGAGGAATGGCTTATGCCTATGCGCATCGAAGAAGGAGGAAAAGGGATTTCCGTCGACTCTGGATAGTGCGGATCAATGCCGCCGCCAGACTTTCTGGACTCTCATATAGCCTTTTTATCAACGGCTTAAAGAAGGCTGGGGTGATTTTAGATCGAAAGGTTCTGGCAGATATGGCAGTTCGAGATAAAGAGGGCTTTGCTAAATTAGCTGAGCTGGCTTCAAAATCCAAAGCCAGCTAAAAGGCTTAATAAACTTTAGAAATCTCAGATAGCTTTTAATGTGATATGTTTTCTGGCGTCTTTTACAATCAGGTCTCGAACATCTTAAGACTTTAACTTCCGATAAAGCCAGTTTCCAGAATCTTATCCAGTAGCGTAGGAACAAGGGCTTGTCCTTCAGGATGAATCCCTGTCCTAATCCTGATGAGGACAGCCACAAGGGTTCATCCTGAAGGGATTCACCCTGAAGGGCTGTCCCTACGACTTAAATTATGTCAAGCGCGACCAAATTCCAACAGTCACTTGAAAAAGCGCAAAAGGAAGCTCTTCTGAAGATAGAGCAAACTGGCGAGCTTGAGGGATTGGAACAGGTGAGGGTTAAATATTTAGGGAGGAAGGGGATCATCACCACCCTGCTGAAAAGCCTGAAAGATTTCCCTGAAAAGGAGCGTCCGGCTTTAGGCAAACTCTCCAATCAGCTCAAAAGTCAAGTAGAGGAGGTTCTCCTTAATAGGAGAAGAGAGCTGGAAGAGTTGGAGTTTGCCCAGCGAAGGGAAAAGCAATTCTTCGACTACACCCTTCCGGGAAGGAAGGGATGGGAGGGGAGAGTGCATCCCCTCACTCAGATAAATGAAAAGATCATAGAGATTTTTTATGGGATGGGGTTTGAGGTGGCCAAAGGACCGGATGTGGAGACGGACTATTACAACTTCTCCGCCCTTAACTTTCCTTTAGACCATCCGGCCAGAGACATGCAGGATACCTTCTATATAAAAGATGATCTCCTCCTTCGAACCCATACCTCGCCAGTTCAGATAAGGGTGTTCGAGAAGAGAAAACCTCCGGTTAGGATCATCGCTCCAGGAAGGTGTTATCGAAACGAGGCCATCAACGCTCGGAGTTTCTGCACTTTTTATCAGGTGGAGGGATTTTATGTAGACAAAGATGTCACCTTTGCTGATCTTAAAGGGGTTCTTTCTGCCTTCGTGTGGGAGTTGTTTGGCAAAGATGTGGCTTTGAGATTCAGAGCCAGCTTCTTCCCCTTCACCGAGCCTTCAGCCGAGGTGGACATCTCCTGTGTGATCTGTGGAGGGAAAGGTTGTGGTGTGTGCAAACACAGAGGATGGCTGGAGATTTTGGGGGCAGGCATGATAGATCCAGAAGTACTCAAAGTGGTGGGCTATGATCCAGAGATATATTCAGGCTATGCCTTCGGCATGGGGGTGGACCGTATCGCCATGCTAAAATATAGGATTGACGACATTCGGCTCTTCTACGAAAATGATCTTAGATTTTTGAGGCAGTTTTAGCATGAAAGTAAGTGTTAGATGGCTCAAAGAATTTGTTGATTTCGATCTCTCAGTTGAAGAGTTAGCTTCCCGACTTACCGACGCTGGTCTGGAGGTGGAGACCATCACGCCGGTGGGCAGGGATTTGGGTAAGGTGGTGGTGGGAGAGATCAGGAAAGTATCCAAACATCCACAGGCAGATAAGCTATCTGTATGTGAGGTGGCGATCGGATCGGAGAACCTTCAGATCGTATGCGGTGCTTCTAACGTAGCTGAGAAAGCCAAAGTCCCGGTGGCTCTGATCGGTGCTAAGTTACCCGTTGGAATTCAGATCAACAAAAATAACTTGAGGGGTGTGGATTCTTACGGCATGATCTGCTCGGAGAAGGAACTGGACCTGGGGGAGGATGAGGAGGGGATCATGATTCTGGATGCGGATCTTAAGGTGGGAGAATCGATCTCCTCGGCACTTAAGTTGGAAGATTACATTCTGGATATAGACCTAACCCCCAATCGATCTGATTGTCTTTCCATCATGGGAGTGGCCAGAGAGGTGGCAGCTTTATGCGGAAGTCGGTTAAGAAAGAGAGAAGTGGGTCTGCGCGAAAGTGAAGAGATGGCTCAAAATCGGGTGCAGGTGGAGATTTTAGATCCCCAAGCCTGCCCCAGATATGCCGCCCGGGTGATTGAAGATGTCAAGATAGCCGAATCCCCCTTCTGGCTGAAGAGGAAGTTACAATCAGCCGGGATGCGTCCTATAAACAATGTGGTGGATATAACCAATTTGGTGATGTTGGAGTTGGGACATCCCTTGCACGCTTTTGACTATAAGCTCTTCGGACAAAAAAATGTGGTGGTGAGAAGAGCGCAGGATGGGGAAAAGTTCGTTACCTTAGATGAGGTTGAACGCACCTTAAGTCGGGAAGTTTTGCTCATCACCGATGGGACAAAACCGGTAGCTATTGCTGGAATAATGGGAGGCTTGGAAAGCGAGGTGGATCCAGATACCCGAACAGTCCTTCTGGAAAGCGCCTATTTTGATCCGAAAGTTATCCGGAGAGGACGGATATTTTTGGGCATAACCACCGAATCATCTCAGAGGTTCGAAAGAGGAGCCGATCCCAATGGAGTGGTGAAAGCCATCGATCGCGCGGCTGAGCTTTTGCAGAACTTAACTTTTGGCAAAGTATTAAAGGGTGTGGTGGATAGCTATCCTTCTTCTATTCATCCGGTTCAAATAACTTTAAGACCAAAACGGGTTAATAAACTCTTGAGCACCGATCTCCAGCCGCAACAGATTAGAAGCATATTGAGAAGTTTGGAACTTTCCGTCGAAGGCGGGAAGAACCATGATCTGGAGGTGGAAATTCCCACTTTCAGACCTGATCTGACCCGGGAGATCGATCTGGTAGAGGAGATAGCTCGTATCTATGGTTACGACAATATAAAGACCACCTTGAGAGCCGGGGGGGACCTGGTGACGGAGATACACTGGGAGGATGAGGTTTCCCAAAAAATCAAAGAATTCCTGGTGGGAAGAGGATTCTTTGAGGTGATCACCAATAATCTGGTGGACCCTGCGATGCTGACGAAATTGAATCCTGATGTTCCCCAGGTTAGCATAAGCAACCCTTTGAGCCAGGACCTCTCTGTCCTTTCCACCACGCTGGCTTACAATCTTCTTTCGGTGGTGAGCCGGAACAAAAACCGGCTGGAGAGGAATTTGAGGATATTCGAACTGGGGAAGGTATTTTTCGCTAAAAGGAACCCACAGGGTTCAAGGGACCGGTTGCCAGAGGAGAGGCTTCATCTGGGTATAGCTATCTCCGGAAACAGAGAACCCCGTTATTGGGAAACTGAAGAGAGGGAGACAGATCTTTTTGATCTCAAAGGAATCCTGGAGGGGTTGTTCGACCATCTTCTACTCTCATTTGAGCTAAATCCTTGCAGGAATGCTTTTCTGAAGGAGGATAGATGTTTCCATATTCGGATGGGAGAGGAAAAGGTTGGACTGTTGGGTGAGATAACTGGGGAGATTTTGGATGTTTTCGAAATCAAAGACAAGGTTTTCTGGACGGAACTGGATTTTGAGAAATTTTCCGCCCGGGTGCCTCAAAGAAAACGGTTTTCTTCTCTGTCCAAGTTTCCTCCGGTAGTTCGTGACATAGCCGTGGTGGTGGATGAGACGCTACTTTCCAAGATGGTGGGGGATAAGATAGAAGAGGTGGGAGGGGGTATGGTGGTGGAGGTTACCTTATTTGATGTGTATAAAGGAAAACAGGTTCCTGCTGGCAAAAAAAGCTTAGCTTACTCTATTCGATATCGCTTAAAGGAAAAAACATTAACAGAAGAGGAGGTGGATCAAATTCACCGAAAGGTGATCTCGGAGCTGGAGAGAAGCTTTGGTGCCACTCTGAGAAGATAACCGAAAAATATCTTGTATGTTCAATTTTAGTTCACTACTTTATTGAGGCGAATTAGTAGAGTTTTAAAAACTGTTTAAAATAATTCGGAAAAAGAAGTTTTGCCATGCAATTGGAGAATTTCGAGAGATTGGAAGAGAAGATCAGGCAGGCGGTGGAGTTAATCGATAAATTGAAACAGGAAAACCAGGAGATCACCTCTTCCTATAGGAAGTTAGAAGATCAGATAAATAATTTTGAAAAAGGTACAAAGAGCTTAAGTTTGGAAACAGAGAGATTAAAAAGCGAGCTTACTTACAAGGAGAGAAATTTTATTGAGAAAAGGGAGGAGATAAAAAGGCGGCTGGAAAAGCTCTTAGAGAAATTGGTACCTTTTGAAGCCGAAGGTTAAGGGATCTTTCGAAAAAGAGGTAGTTTTTCAGAGACTAAGTTAAATTCTCTTGACAAAGTGTGGTCGTATTTCGTAACATTCTAATTGAGGTGCTATAGTAAATTATTTGACCGGTGGGGAAAGAAAACAAAGAGAACTTTTAGAAATCTTCTTTTCAGTTAACTTGGCATTATGGTAGAGAAAAAGCAATCGGTTAAAGTTAATATTTTTGGTGAAGATTATCCTATTAAGGGAGATTCGGACGCTTCTTACATCCAAGAGGTTGCCAAATATGTGGATCAAAAGATGAAGGAGGTGGCGGAGAAATTGTCCAATAAGCTACCTTTAAGGGTGGCAGTTTTGGCGGCCATGAACATAACCGATGAGTTGTTCAATGAAAGAGAAGACAAGGAAAAAAAACTTCTTAATGTAGAGGAAAGATCACAATTCCTTTTAGAGCAGTTAGATAGCAAGATCGGTCAAAAAGATTTCTAAGAACTCTTTTCGTTTTTGTTCCCCACTTTTGTTGGTTGATTTTGCCTGAGTGAATTTTAAAAGACTTCGGTCTTTTCCTTAAGGCAAAATCTAAAAAAACAAGTGGGGTTTTTTCATATAGGGTCTGGGTGACCCACGGGGAAGGAGAAGCAATTATGAACAACTTACTGATTATCCTCATAGCCTCTGGTGTGGCGATTCTGACCTTCTTTTTGGGGTGGTTTGTCAGCCGCAGAGCAGGAGAGATAAAGTTAGGGAAGGCTGAGGAGCTGTCAAAGAAGATCATACAGGAGGCGGAGAAAGAGGCGGAGATTAAGAAAAAGGAGGCAATTTTAGAAGCCAGGGATGAGTGGTATAAAGCCAAAGTCAATTTTGAAAGAGATATTCAGCTCAAAAAATCTGAGTTTGGCCGATTGGAAAAAAGGCTTTTGGAAAGGGAGACACATTTAGACCGAAAAGTAGATATTCTAACCAAGAAAGAAAGAGAAATACAGAACCGGGACAAGATTCTATTCGCCAGGGAGAAGGCGGTTAGGGCGAGAGGTGATGAACTTGCCCGAAAGATCGCCGATCAGAACAAGCAACTGGAGAGAATAGCTCAGATGACCTCAGAGGAGGCAAAGAAACTTTTAATGGAAAATTTAGAAAGCCAAGCCCGACAGGAGGCGACCCAGCTTATAAAAGAGATCAAAGAGCAGGCAGAGCAGACCGCAGAGAAGGAGGCGAAAGACATAATCATCTCCGCCATTCAAAGATGTGCGGCTGATCATACGGTGGAATCCACCGTATCGGTGGTGAATCTTCCTAACGAGGAGATGAAGGGACGCATCATCGGAAGGGAGGGACGAAACATTCGTTCCTTCGAGACCGCCACCGCCATCGATGTGATCGTGGATGATACCCCAGAGGCGGTGATACTTTCGGGCTATGATCCCATAAGAAGGGAGATCGCCCGTATGGCTTTAGAGAAGCTGATCATGGATGGAAGAATTCATCCCGCCCGCATAGAAGAGGTGGTGGTAAAGGCAGAAAAGGAGATGGAGGTTATCATCCGAGAAACAGGGGAACAGGCATGTTTCGATGTGGGCATCCATGGGATTCATCCTGAGCTGGTGAAGCTTCTGGGCAAACTCCAGTTCCGAACCAGCTACGGTCAAAATGTTCTCCAGCACAGCGAAGAGGTGGCTTTCCTAACTGGATTGATGGCGGCGGAGTTGGGTTTGGACTCCAATTTAGCTAAAAGAGCCGGTCTTTTGCATGATATAGGCAAAGCCGTGGACCGAGAGACTGAAGGAACGCATACCCAGATAGGTTACAATGTAGCCCAGAAATATGGGGAGAATCCAGTGGTGCTGAATGCCATCGCTTCTCACCATGAGGATGTCACCTCGGAATCCCCCTATTCCGTTTTGGTTCAGGCGGCTGATGCCATCTCCGGAGCCAGACCTGGTGCCCGACGTGAAACCTTGGAAGGATATATCAAAAGGTTGGAGAAATTAGAGGAGCTGGCTGATTCATTCAAAGGTGTGGCTAAGTCTTATGCCATTCAGGCGGGAAGAGAGATCAGGGTTATCGTGGAGCATGAGCGCATAGGTGATGCGGGAGCGACAGAACTGGCAAATGAAATGGCGAAAAAGATCGAGGCGGAGTTGGAGTATCCGGGACAAATTAAAGTTACGGTGATACGGGAAACCAGAGCCATTGACTATGCGAAATAGAGAGGGAGACGATCATTCATCCTGAGATCGATTTTTTCGCCGCTTTTGTGGAAAAATTTTATGTAGGGATAGAGCTTGCTTCGCGCCGAGCGCTCAGCACGTGGTGTCTCAGTCCTAACCTAATGGGGACAGCCATCCCCTGCCAAAGGGAGAGTGTCTCAAAACTTCGGTTTTGGTAGCCGCAGGCTTTAAGGCGTGTTGAAAAAGTCCCACTTCGGGGCGGGATAAATTCCCGCCCCTATGGGCAACAATAACTTATCACTCATAGGGCAGGATTCACCCTGAAGGGCATTTAGCCCTACCAATAGGGTTTTTCAACAGGTCCTTTAGCCTGAAATTTCAATGGCTTACGCCCGTACGGGCGGCTACCACTTCAAAACATGGTTTTGAGACAGCCTCAAGGTGGGGGGGTGGATTCATACGACAATTTCTTCTCGCTGGTTGAAGTGGTTCAGACACTTTTTCAGCAATCCTTGGTAATATAGAAAACGGGATCATGGTTAAAACTCATTTAAACTTAATTCAGGAAACGTGATTTGAATATACTATTTATCGCGGACATAGTGGGAAGACCAGGGAGATGGGCGGTCTCTCAGCTTCTTCCTGATCTTAAGAAATTATACCAGATAGACTTCACCATAGCCAATGTGGAAAACGCCGCAGGTGGATTCGGTTTAACCAAGGAAATAGCCAAAAAAATTCACTCCTACGGGGTGGATTGCTTAACCAGCGGAAATCACATCTGGGATCGAAAAGATATATATCCTTACTTAAATGAAGATCAGCGTGTCTTAAGACCTGCCAATTATCCCCCGGGTGCTCCGGGAAGAGGAGTGGGAATATTCGAAACAAAAGAGGGAGAAAAAATCGCGGTTTTGAACATTCAGGGGAGAGTTTATATCAAGGAGATCGATTGCCCTTTCCGGGTGTCAGAAGAAAAAATCAAAGGACTCAAAGAAGAGACAAACGTCATCATTGTGGATATGCATGCGGAAGCCACATCCGAAAAGGTGGCTTTGGGCTGGTATCTGGACGGGAAGGTCTCCGCGATCTTAGGAAGTCATACGCATGTGCAGACCGCAGATGAGATCATCCTCCCCAACGGAACCGCCTATATCACCGATGCTGGGATGACCGGTGCCCACGACTCGGTGATCGGCATGAACAAAGAGGACGCCCTTTCTCGGTTTATCTTGCAGATTCCTCGCCGTTTCACACCCGCCAAAAAAGATATCAAATTTTGCGGGGCACTGGTCAAAATTGATCCGGACACTGGCAAAGCCTTAAGTATTGAAAGAATCAAAATTGATGTCCCCAGACCAGAAGAGGAAGAGGAGAAAGACAATAAAGAAAGGATTTAATGACGAATGACGAATAAAAGCAATTCGTCATCAATCATTCGTCATCCGTCATAATTTTTAAACAGGAGCAGTTATGCCAGCAGAGATAATTGATGGTAAAAAGATTTCCTCGGAGATAAAAGAGAGTTTAAAGGAAAGGATAGAAAACCTCAAAAAGAGAGGGAGGGTTCCCGGATTGGCAGCAGTTTTGGTGGGAGATAATCCCGCCTCACAAGTCTACGTGAACATGAAAGCCAAAGCCTGTGAGAAGGTGGGCATTCACTCCGAGGTTTACCGATATCCCCAGAACTTGCCTGAACCTGAGCTTTTGAAAAAAATTGAAGAATTGAATGAAAATAAGACCATACACGGGATTTTAGTTCAGTTTCCCACACCAAAACAGATAAGTGAGGAGAAGGTCATTTTAACCATTGACCCAAAGAAAGATGTGGATGGATTTCATCCTTTCAATGTGGGAATGATGCTGGCAGGTAGATCAACCTTTTTGCCCTGCACCCCTTTGGGCATTCAGGAGCTTCTTTTAAGATCGGGAAATGATCCTTCCGGGAAGCATGTGGTGATATTAGGACGGGGAAGCTTAGTTGGTAGACCGCTGGCACCCATGCTATATCAAAAGACAAAGGGGGCCAATGCCACCGTCTGTGTCTGTCACACCGCCACAAGAGATTTACCTGGTATCACTCGACAGGCTGATATTCTGATTGCGGCAATGGGGAGGGCGAAATTTGTTACCGCAGATATGGTCAAACCAGGAGTGGTGATAATTGACGTGGGGACCAACAGGATCGAAGATCCGTCAACTAAATCCGGATATAGATTGGTGGGGGACGTGGACTTCGATTCAGTGAGCCAGGTTGCCAAAGCTATCACCCCGGTTCCAGATGGGGTGGGTCCCATGACCATTGCTATGCTTCTATCAAACACGGTCAAAGCCTGTGAGAGGCTGTCGGGAGACCGGTCAACGGATTAAACGAATTGGCAGTTAGATAGACAAACGCTCCTTAATAGCTCCCAAATTGGAAATAAGGACATTTGTGGCGCAGGTCAAAACTATAAACCTGCGCCATACTATTAGAATTTACGCATTTTCGCCTTTTAAATTCGTAGGGCGGGCATCCTTGCCCGCCGAATTCATGCGGGGCTGGGAGCCCCGCCTACGAGTTGTAGGTCGGGCTACCGTCCGGACGGATCCGTAGGATAGGTTGCCCGACAATCAAAGGTGTCGGGTAGCTCTCTCCCGTCCCGCCTTTGGCGGGAGATCGCCCAGACAGGCGTCCGTCTGGACGCAACCCGACCTCCTAATTCTTGTCTTTGCTTTATAGCGTTCCTAATATAAAAGGGAATCCGTATTCGGACTCCCTTTTTAACTTTCAAACTTGGTGTTGTGAACTTACTTCATCATAACCATCTTCTGGGTTGCACTGAAGCCACCGGCGGTCAGCTTGTAGAAATAGACGCCGCTGGAAACTTCATCGCCAGCATTATCCTTACCATCCCAACCAATCACGTTCAAACCAACAGAACCCATACCCTCATAGCTTCTTACCAGCTGTCCAGCCACATTGTAAATCTTCAGGTTGTAATTTACAGCCTCAGGCAGAGTAAAGCTTAAGTTGGTGAATGGATTGAACGGATTGGGATAAGCCGGATTCAATGCAAAGGCAGTCGGTGCTACCTTG
>JAGMFA010000052.1 GCA_023127875.1 Candidatus Zixiibacteriota bacterium | reverse complement strand
CAGGGAGCTATTCCTGGACTGTGCCTAATACTCCTTCCACCAATTGTCTGGTGAAGATATGCGATGCAGAGGACAGTTCTCCCTGTGATCAGAGCGATGCCGTCTTCACCATAACCCCAGAGGCTGTCACGGTCACTGCACCTAACGGTGGGGAGAACTGGTGCGTGGATACTACTTACAACATCACCTGGACTTATTCCTGCATTGATAACGTCCAAATCGAATATTCCACCAATGGCGGTTCAACCTGGATGACCATTATAGCCAGCACTCCCAGCGTAGGCGGAAGCTACGCCTGGACAGTGCCGAATACACCTTCCTCGAATTGCTTGGTGAGGATATGCGATGCGGCAGATAATAATCCTTGTGACTTAAGTGATAACTTCTTCACCATTGAGCCATGTCTGCCTGATACGTGTATTTACCCAGAGCATTTTGTTTTCACGGACAGCACCAGTGACAGTTACAGTATAGTCATAGACTCAGCCTTTTTAGATGGTCTGGAATTGGAGGAGTGTGACGAGATCGGAGTATTTGATGATACTGGTGGAGGTAAAGGACTTTTATGTGTAGGCGCTTCGGTGTATCATCCGGCTGATCTTCCTATTCCCTTAATCGCCTGGAAGGATGACCCCTTGACTCCCCAGAAGGATGGTTATACTGCTGGTGACACCATGTATTTCAGGGTATGGAGCAAGAATCAGGATCGGGAGGAGGAAGCTTGTGCTTACTATTTAGAGGGAGATGGTCACTTTGAATCCGGATTTTTCTCTCAGCTTTGGTTAGAAGCCCCTTGCGGTCCGCCACCACCGGAGTCTATCACTGTCACCTCACCCAATGGAGGTGAAGACTGGTGTGCAGGTAGCGCTCAGAGCATAACCTGGACTTCGGTGGACATTGATACCGTGGAGATTGAGTATTCCACAGATGGAGGATCAAGCTGGATAACGGTGGTAGACAAGACTCCGGCTGGACCAGGTAGTTATTCCTGGACTGTGCCCAATACTCCTTCCACCAATTGCCTGGTGAAGATATGCGATGCAGAAGATAACACTCCCTGTGATCAGAGTGATGCGGTCTTCACCATATCTCCAGAAGCTGTTACGGTCACTGCACCTAATGGTAGAGAAAACTGGTGCGCAGGAGACGATCGCAACATCACCTGGACCTCCAGTTGTGTGGATAGTGTAAAGATTGAATACAGCACAGACGGCGGTTCAACCTGGATGATTGTGGTAGGAAAGACCCCGGCTGGACCAGGGAGTTATTCCTGGACTGTGCCCAATACTCCCTCCACCAATTGTCTGGTGAAGATATGCGATGCAGAGGACAGTTCCCCCTGTGATCAGAGTGATACGGTCTTCACCATTGGCACCTGTGCATTTTACATCGAGGCTCATCCTGATACCCAGAAGGTAGTAGTGGGAGACTCAACCACCTACCAAGTGATGATATTTTCCCTCCCAGACTTTTGGGCACCCTGCACCTTATCCATTGAGAGTGGTCTGCCAACAGGTGCAACCTATAGCTTTGATCCTAATCCAATTTCGGAGCAAAACATTTCCATCTTAACCATATTTACCTCTGCATCCACCCCCGCCGAGATATATGAGCTTACCATCAGAGGGATCATTAATCCCGAACAGGAAACCACTACCACTGTCGTTTTAATAGTTCAGGACTTCACCATCTCTGCCGCTCCAGACATTCAGTATGTAACTCCCGGACAAGCAGTAGGATATGAGGTCATGCTAACCTCTCTGTTCGAATTCGATGAACCTTGCACTCTGTTTGTCTCGGGATTGCCGGATCCGCCAGATAGCGGGATATTTGACCAAGCTACGCTTATCCCAACTGATACCACCACCTTAAATGTCTACACCTCAGTTGACACTGACACCGGCTGGTATACCTTAAGCATAACTGCACAGCGGATGCCTGGCACAAAGCTGGATGGCCTTCAGCACAGCGTCGAGGTTATGCTGAGGGTTGAGGAACCAGGCGATGCCGGAGATTGGGAGGATAACCCCAATACTCCGAAGAGCTTCGCCCTGTTCCAGAATCAGCCCAATCCATTCAATCCGGAGACTAAGATCAGCTACTACCTCCCCAGAGCCTGTCAGGTCAGGCTGACCATATATAACGTGCTGGGACAAAAAGTGAAGACTCTGTTTGATGACTATCAGGATGCCGGAATGCAAACTTTGATCTGGGATGGTAGAGGCGACGATGGTGTTCAGTTGAGCAGTGGGATTTACTTCTATCGATTGCAGGCGGATAATTTCCATCAGACCAAAAAGATGACATTGATGAAGTAACTACCCGGTTCCGATTAAGATTCTGAAAAACAAAAGCCCCCTGGTTTGGATTAAACCAGAGGGCTTTTTTTATGCAGGTTCAAGTAAAAGGAAACCGATCAGGCTAACTCAATCTTAATGAAGTCTCCGGGCCCCATTTGACTTAAAGTAACACATTAATTGATTCTCGTAATACGCTTATTCACAACAAACAACATCTATCTTCCGTTACGACAAAACATAGACGTGCAATCTCTTCTGAGCATGAGATTCCCTTGCATAGAAGTCATTCAATGTCTCCGTCTTCCAGATAGTAACCCGTCTCAGGATCGAAGCCGACTAATTCCCCCGTGTAATTCACCACCTCTCCCCTATTAAATCCC
Organism: Candidatus Zixiibacteriota bacterium; assembly: GCA_023127875.1. The sequence goes on along the minus strand of JAGMFA010000052.1, from coordinate 10,295 downwards.
TTCAGTTTCTCTGCCTTGAATCCATCAAAGCGAACGGCCACATCGAAATTCCTAATGCCCGGGGTGTGTTGAACTTTGAGAATAAAATCACCTGATATCTCTTTTACAATTTCGTACACCTCGCCTGACCATCTTACATATCTCCCCTGGTATTGGCTAAATATCGCCCTCTTGTGATCCAAAGCCAGACGATCCTTGCCGCCGATCAGATTATCGAAATCGTCAAAAGAAAGGAGGATAAACTTCTTATCCGTGAGTTGAGATTGCTTCTGTTTGGGCAATCCAAATAGTAAGAAGTATCCCAAGAGAGTTAACCCTAAGAATAATAGTATGATTTTTCCTCTGGGGGTACTCTTTTGCACTTACTTTCTGAGGATTCAAAAGCAGTTAGAGAAAACAAACCTTGGGGAAATTGTATTTCCCGTAATAAACTAATCTAATCAAACCTTGACGGCTGTCACGCCAACTGCGTAGCTCAGTCATTCCATTAACATGGAGGTGGCGGTCCGTCTTTGTAAAGATAGTTGATCAGATAAACCAGGTCACCGAGATCAATCACTTCGTCACCATTAGCATCTCCAGTCCATAAGGGATCAGGAGCAGGTCCGTCTTCATATAGATAGTTTATCAGATAGACCACATCTCCTAAATCTATCATCCCGTCTCCATTAGCATCCCCGCGCAAAAACGAGGGGGTTGTGCCAGTCACTCCGAACCATTCAATGATCCGTCGCATAAGGGTGTAAGAATTGTTGGGATATGTGCCTGTTTGAGGAACTGCCTCAAATGGAAATGCAAAGAAAACCACCTTATAGGTTGACTGTCCTGAGGCGGGATAGCGCAATGCGCAAGAGTCACCCAAACCGGTGGTGCCCTCCGTGGAAAAACGGTCGAGCGGCATCCCTTCTCCGAAGGTGGAAGAAACCTTCCCTGTTTGAGAAAAGATTCCAGTCGCACCTGATCCAGGAACTATGCAGTCTGAGAGATTATAAAATGGATAGCTTAAAGTGAATGTCATTTCATCCGTGACAGTATCACCAGCAACGCCTGCCACAGAGCTTATCCCTTCATCTTCCTCATGGTCTGCCACGTGCAGATATTCGGTAATGAAAGTATTGGGACTGTTATCATGCAACAGATCCTGGCTGGAGAGCAACAGTTTTCCTCCGTTGTCCAGATAAGTCATTAACCGCGCCTGATCCGTGGCGGTCAGGGTTTTGGGATTTCCCATTGTTCCGTAGTCTGGACCTGTGCTCCATACCACCGCCTGATAGAGTTCAAGGACAGAATCCGTAGGGGCACCAAAAGTTTCATAGGTCCATACATCATACACTAATCCGACCGAATCCAGGGCAGTAAGGAAATAGCCTTCGTATGAGCCTCCTACCCCGTCATCATCCACAAATAGAATCGGCTTCTGCCCGACAATAAGTGCAAAGGTATCCGTTGAAGAGTATGGACCAACGGCTTCTATTTCCAGTATTAAGGAAGCAGAATGCCCCACCGGACAGTTTTCACTTATAATAACCTGGTAAGGGGTCAAGGACGCACCAATACTTTCAGGAAGCAGATCGGGGTAGGAAGATGTCTCCGAGGTAACGGTCACGTATAGATCGTTTGAGACTAAAAGAGCTTCCACCTGCTTACCTTCATGACCGCCTTCGTTTTTTAAAGTAACCGTTAGATCACAGGTTTCTCCGGGGTCAGCTTTTCCGTTTCCGTTACCCACAATGTCGTCGATGTCAAGTGAATGATAAATCAAAAGAGGTGCATGAACCAAGATGTTGGGACCCTCATAACTCCAACTACCATTGGTAGCGTTTATATCGAGTTGAAAAGGTATGATTCCCCCGTCGCTGATCTCGGTGGAAACTGAAAAAACAAACTCAGCTTCACTTGCCATGGTGTCACCCGCTGGTATGTCGCCGAAAGTCTGCTGGCTATCGATCACGCTGACCAACGGATGAGTCGTCCTCAAGGTGGCTTCCACGTCATAAGCGGTGGAATTTCCGATATTCTCCAACACGATGGTAAGCTCTATGGTTTCCCCGAAATCGACGTCCCCATCGTTGTTACCCAAGCTTTGACCTGAACTATCGTCATCCACATGATAAGTATAAAGGGTCACATAAGGGCCACTGACCTCTCGGGCATGAGTGATCGCATCGATATCACATCCCGGATGCCACTCGGTAGCGCTCCCGTCGTTATCATCCAGGATCTTAAGGTATCTAACAGTATCCGTTGACAGAGAAGAAATATCAAATGAGGTTGTTCCAAACCCACTTCCTATGTAATTCCAGGTGCCTCCATATGGAACAGTACTCCAGTAAACGTAGTAGCCGTCAGAGGAGCCAACCTCGTGAACCGTGAAGTCGTCTCCATCGAGGTCGATAATAGGGGTGTTTTTCCCCATATCCAACTCGACATGTCCCCCCTTTCCCAGGGAGGCGTAAATTTCATCCGGAAGCCCTAAGGCGGCGGAGGCATTCGTAGGATTATTTGGGTATTGATTGGGGTAAGAGTAGGGATCATAAAAGTAACATGAGATCACATGCACGGCAAAAAGTTCTAAAGCAGGTCTTAAGGCCACATTCAAGATGGTAGGGGAGGCTCCACTTACCACCACCCCGGAGATGGTGGTATCCTGATATCCGTTGGCAGAGAATTTTAAAGTATAGGTGCCGGGGAGAAGATTCTTCTGATAGTCTCCTATCACAGAATCGGCGTAAACCGGCAGCCCCAATTCCATGCACCTGACCATTCCCTCCAACGGTTCTCCATTGCTGGCATCGGTTATTACGCCCCTCACTCCGTCATCTGTTCTCTCCATCATCGCTAACATGGCATCTCTGTTCTGGCTCCAGACATTAGGAATATTGTAATTGTCCGTTTCAATGGTGGCATCTATGGAACTCCTGGAACCGTAACTCCAGTCATTACAATCTCCGTTGGTCACGTACCACTGGTACCCTTCCACCACCCAATAACCATTATAAGACCCGTATTCTTCTGAGATGTCCACCACAAAGGCGCTGTCCGCCACCGGAAAATCTTTGTAGTTCCATACATAGTTCACTATGTCGCCGGAAGTGTGGAAGGATAGAGAAATAGAGAAGTTATTTTTCATCCCGTGTTCTCTTATGACTTTGGTCTCTGGCTGAGAGAAATAATCCGGGGTTAAGCCTTTCCACATGTAACCATAGTCTCGGTTAAGATCCACCCCATTGGCATTAGCCCTTGTGCCGTAAGTCCGTCCATCCGGATTCATCATGGGGATGATCCAGGTCTCCAGATCATCTACCAGATGCGTAACCTGAGGAATTGATCCGTAGTTGTCGGTGAGATACTCCAGCATCAAAAGTGCCATCTCCACGGACATGTATTCATTTCCATGATGGCATCCGATGATCCGAAATTCCGGCTCGTTCTCCTCCACAGTTGGGTTATCGCTGATCTTTGCCCCCAGAATCATTCTACCTTGAACTGAATAACCCAGAGTGTCCAGAATCATTATGTCCGAGTGGTCTGAAGCCGCCTGCTGCATTTCCGCTACCTGATCACTATAGGAATGAAACTGTCGGTCCCAGTCCTTACCAAAAAGCGTGACGTTTCTTTCTTCCGGAGTCCAGAATACAACCTCTACATTGTATCCCTTTGCCAACAGATCATCCAGGCGTTTTGAGTCGATGATCACATCCACCCAATCGGGTCCAGCCGCATCAACAATCAATCCTTTCTCTCCCAAAAGCCTCCCCTTCTCCTCCATAGAGCTTACCCAGACCCGAGCATAGATCTCTTCAAAAGCCATTACCTTAGAACTTTGCCATAAGACAACGGAAATTAGCACCAAAGCGAAAATCAAAATCGACTTCCATCTCATTGGGATTCTCCTTTCAGGAATGATAAATGATCAGAGCTACTTCATCATAGAATATCGTCAGTTTGGACTTTAACTTGCTCTAACAGCCCTATAATTCTTTGTCTACTTGTAAAATACGAAAAAAGCCTCTTTTGTCAATTGTTTTTTTTGATGTTTTTGTGGAGACCAAATACAAATCATACACCCCCAAATGTGAACCCGCACGGGCACACCAAAGGCTGGGGGTGATAACGTCTACGCCAGGAGCGTTAATAATTCACAGCAGATTAAACAGACTTGTAGTGAGCGTAGCGAATCTATTAAACAGATAAAAATCATCCGAATTGGGATCCATAGGATCGGTATCAGTTTAATCTGCTTAATCAGCTGTGAGATAGTTTTCTGCTCCCCGTGGAATGTTATCCCAGACGACCCCCCGTACGGGCAGGGGTCTCCGCCATAAATTTCCTCCTCCTTTGACGGGAGGAGACGTGGGGGAGGGTGATGCGTATGCTCGTATGAGTGCATACGCCCATTCATACGAATTATATCAATCTATTTAATTCGTTTGCTATACAAGGCAAAATTTTGTGTTGACATCACACATGATTATCTTAAATTAGCACGATGTTTGTTCTCAATGTTATGAAATGAGTCTCTGACCATGAAGGAGAGCCTATCATGTCTGTAATGATTTTGATCTTTTCTGCCATAATTTTGAATGTCTGCGGACATCTTTTTTTGAAAGCGGGGATGAACAAAATAGGTGCCATCTCAGTTGATCAGCTTCTGTTGAGCTTTTCCAAAATCTTCACCACCCCTTATGTTATTTTGGGACTCCTGTCATACGTCTCCAGCGTTGCCATGTATATGGTGGTTCTATCCCGGGTGGACGTATCCTATGCCTATCCTTTGATGATGGGATTGGGTTACGTTCTGATAGTTCTGTTCTCCTGGCAGATCTTTGCAGAACCTTTCTCAACTTTCAAGTGGATAGGAATTGTTTTGATATTGATGGGCGTATTCTTGTTGGGAAAATGAAGACTTTCTTATCAACACCCCTCTGGTGAAAAATTTTGATGCTCTCTTGGTTTTAGCTCAAAAAAACTCTTGCAAAGCTGCGTTTTTATATTAAATTCAAATTGATTTGAAATAATAAAATCGTCCACTTGCGATGATAAAAAAATAAAAGATGTGATAACAAAGGGCGATTTGAGACAGAAAGGAGAATAATTCATGGCTCGAAAGATTACCACTTTTGCAGATAAAGTCAAGAGTGAAAAAGAAGTGCACCATTGCCCCAAGTGTGGAGGAGTGATCGAACGGGTGCTCAGCGTCGTCTCGGTCAGATCAAGCTCCGGCTCCTGGAAATTCAGGCAAAGACATGTGGGGGTGTGTAAATGTAATCATGACGAAATTTACAAATAGAGGTAGTTGCCGCAAAAAGGGTCATCTTTTTAGTAAGAAATTGAAAAGAGCTATTGGCAGAGCGAATCTTTACGGGACTGTTGAAAAAACCACGCTTTTTGGGACGGGATGACGGAGATCCATGTGAGAATTCCCGCCCCTATGAGATCCAATGGCTTATCTCCCATAGGGCAGGGCATTTAGCCCTGCCAATACAGTTTTTCTTTTGTTCGCCATGGACGCCTCGTCCGTGACGAAGTTGTAGATGGTAACGGACGAGGACGTCCATTACCAACGAAGAAAATAGATTAAGCAAAAAAACAAAGGCAGAAGCCTTGAACTCCTGCCTTTTACCTCTCCCCCTATCCCCCTCTCCACACTTGTGGAGAGGGGGAACAAAAGGGGGTGAGGTTTCATCCGCTTGATCCGTCCGGACGGACGCCCGTCTGGGCGTTCAATCCGTTCACGGTGAATCCGTTCACGGTGAATCCGTTCAGGATGAATCCGTTGACCGATTTTTGTCGGCGGACATCCTACCACCTATAACCTTACACCTATAACCTTCCTCCTTTTAAGGAACACCCAGGTAATAAACCCAATTAACAGCACCCCAAAGATGATCAGACCCCATTCGGTGAGGGTGGGGATGGCTCCTTCTTCGCAGAGGATTTGCACATTATCTGCCCTGCCTTCAAAATCCCAGCCCGAGCCTCCCACTTTGATCATGGTGATCGTCTCGGGGTCAATCAGCTCAGACAAAAGATCAAGGGAGTTTGGCACCCATGTGTTGGCAGGGATCTGTTGGCCGGTTACCACCCCATTATTGGGCACCGGCGTGTGATCTGGACGTGGTCCAGTCTGCGCATCTATCCAGATATACCAGCCCCATTGCCAGTATCTATTTGTCCCCTGAGTGTCAGTATAGTGAACCCTAATAGTAACAGGGTATTCCGACTCTGCTGGGGTCCACCCCGAGCCTCCTAAATTATGGGAAAAAGCCTTAACATCGATGGTCAAGGTGAGGGAAAGACAGTTTGTTACATCATAGTTGAGTATCTGCACACAGGTAGTCCAATCTCCGCTTGACCCTCCACTTGATCTTACCCAGTCCAGGGACCAGGATCCCGTTAGAGTGGGACCATTATCATTAGCCTGGTTAAGCGTGGAGTTCTCACCGGGACTGGTCTCATGCTTAGTCCAGCCATTGGGAATTAGATCGCCGGTCCCATCCGGGGTGAACCCACCCTCAAAATCACCATTTGTAACTATATTCGTTTGGGCACTCACCCCCGACCAAATCAAGCTTATCACCACTATGCCTAAGATAAGTATTGCTCTTTTGTTCATTTTTTCCACTCCTTGAGTTTGAGCAGTTCGTAGGTCGACCATGACGAAGCCTGGTCGACAAAAAACTACTATCGAGGATGATAACATCCTCGATGAGCAAACTCATTCCCATCTCTCCGCTGGTAAAAAGACAGCGGTCAGACGACCCCAGACGGGAGCGTCCGCTCGCCCGTCTGGGCGGAGCTACGCTAAAGGAATTTAGGTCGCAAGAATAAAAAGAAAATTGACACAGCCTCTTCCAATGGATTAGCTCACATACTTGAAGATTTCACTTACAAGCATGTTAATTACTTATAAAATAACCTTGTTCCTTTTTTTGTCAAGCACAAAATTGAGATTTTTGAAAAGGTTTTACTTCTACCTCTCCCCCTTTTATTCCCCCTCTCCTTGAACAAGGAGAGGGGGACAGGGGGTGAGGTCAGCTTGTGAAAAAAGTTACAAATTTTCTTGCTTTCAGAAAACAAATTGCGTAAATTTGTAAGATGTTGTTTGTCATGGTGCTTTCGAAACTTCAACTTGTCCTAATTTTTTAAACCATCCGGGAGAGAGTTTCTATGCCAAGAATTGAGGTAGATGAAAAAAGGTGCAAAGCTTGCGAACTGTGTATTGTGGCGTGTCCCAAGGAGGTAATCGGGCTGGCGAATCATTTTAGCTCCACCGGATTCCATCCCGCCTGCATGGTTAAACCAGAGGCTTGCACCGGATGTATGCTCTGCGCTTTTGTCTGTCCGGACGTGGCAATTGAAGTATATAAATAGATTTGAGTCTTGAGTTTGGAGTTCTGAGTTAAAAGAAAAACTAAATTCTTTTGACTCAAGACTCCAGACTGATTTCAAGGAGTTAATTCATGGGTGAAAAAAAATTAATGAAGGGAAATGAGGCTTTAGCCGAAGGAGCAGTCCGGGCTGGATGTCGCTTCTTTGCTGGCTATCCCATCACCCCTCAAAATGAGGTTCCTGAATATATGTCCTGGAGATTGCCAGAGATGGGAGGAACATTTATTCAGGCGGAAAGCGAGGTGGCAGCCATAAACATGCTTTTTGGCGCCTCTGCCTGCGGAGCCAGAGTCATGACCTCATCCTCAGGTCCCGGCATAAGTTTAAAACAGGAGGGAATCTCATACACTGCCAGTGCTGAGCTTCCCATATTTTACGCCAACGTGGTAAGAGGAGGGCCCGGTTTGGGCAACATTGCACCTTCCCAGGGAGATTACTTCCAAGCCACCCGTGGAGGGGGACATGGAGATTACCGGGTGTTTGTGATGGCTCCCAATTCCGTCTCTGAGATGGGTAATTTTCCTAAGATATGTTATGACATAGCCGAGAAATACCGCTCAGTCACCATGATCTTAGCTGATGGTCTTTTAGGTCAGATGATGGAACCCATCGAATATAACTTTGAGCCAGTTGATCCTGCAAAACTACCTCCCAAAGACTGGTCTTTAGGCAAGCAGGACGGAAGACCTCGGAGGGTGGTGAGATCATACGATCTGCGACCCGGCTACATGGAAAAACATGTGTGGAAACTTATGGAGAAATATAAAAAGATTGAGGGAAATGAGGTTAGATATGAAGCCACCATGGTGGAGGATGCGGATATACTTATCGTAGCTTATGGCACCTGTTCTCGGATCTCCAAAGCGGCTTTGTCTCTGGGAAGAAAAGAGAACTTGAAAATCGGGCTTCTCAGACCAATCACTCTCTGGCCTTTTCCCATGAAGGTCTTAAATGATCTGGCATCAAAGATAAAAAAGATGCTGGTGGTGGAGATGAGTACTGGGCAGATGATAGAGGACGTCAAGTTAGCCATAGAAGGAAAAGCACAGGTGTTCTTTCATGGCAGACCTGCCGGCGGCATACCCACCGAGGTTGAGGTATTAGATGTGATAAAGAAAATTCACCGAAAATGATCTTCATTGAACTTTTGAACCTTTGAACCTTGAACCTTTGAACTCTTGAACCCTTAAACTTGCCTAACTATGGAAAAGAAAGTTTTTGCACGAACCAAAGGATTGACCGAAATTGCCATGCGTTATTGCCCGGGATGCGGGCATGGGGTAATCCACCGGCTAATAGCGGAAGCTTTAGAGGAGCTTAAAATCAGAGAAAGAACCATTGGCATCGCTCCGGTGGGATGTTCTGTTTTTGCAGACGAGTATTTTAACTGTGACATGATTCAGCCCGCCCACGGTAGAGGACCAGCTGTGGCAACTGGAATGAAGAGGGTCAGACCCGACTGTGTGGTCTTCAGCTATCAGGGAGATGGTGATTTAGCCTCCATCGGGATGGCTGAGATCATCCATTGTGCGGCTCGATCCGAAAACGTAACCATCATCTTCGTGAACAATGCTATTTTTGGCATGACCGGAGGACAGATGGCACCTACCACTCTGCCAGGTATGAGATCCACCACCACCCCTTTCGGAAGAGACCCCAAGGTGGCAGGAAATCCCATAAGGATATGTGAGCTTCTCTCAGCACTGGAAGGTCCAGCTTATTTGGAAAGGGTAGCAGTAGACACAGCGGCACATGTGGTAAAGGCGAGGAAGGCAATCAAAAAAGCTTTCCAGGTGCAGGTGGATGGTCTGGGATTCTCTTTGGTGGAAATTTTGTCTCAATGCCCCACCGACTGGGCTTTGACCCCGCTCCAATCCATCCAGAAGATAAAGGATGAGATGATCCCCTATTATCCGTTGGGAGTATTCACGTCTCCGGACGAAATAAAAAAGTAGGGGCTAGGGACTTGGGGTTAGAAAAGGTTTTGCTGTGGACTGTGGACAGATACAGGATCAAGGGTCAAGAAAAACATATTGTTTTTTCGGCGGACGGTGGACAGTGGACTGCGGACGATAAGCGGTGGTCGGCGGACAATAATACAGATGGAGGATAAATGTATCAAGGTGTGATAATGTCTGGATTTGGGGGGCAGGGGATAATTTCAGCTGGTATACTTTTGGCATATTCCGGAATGGTGGACGACAAACATGTCACCTTCTTCCCTGCCTATGGGGCGGAGATGCGCGGCGGAACGGCTAACTGTTCTGTGGTGGTCTCCTCAGAAGAGGTAGCCTCACCCGTAGTCTCCTCTCCGGACTCACTTATTGTGATGAATGAACCATCTCTGCTCAAGTTTGAGCCTGCCTTAAAACCTCAGGGTCTGCTTCTAATCAACAAGTCTTTAGTTTCCAGCCAACCCCAAAGGACGGATATAAATGTGGTAACTATTGATGCCAATAAAATCGCAGAGGAAATCGGAACAGTCAAATGCGCCAACATGGTGATGCTGGGAGCTTTGATAAATCATACCCAGGCGGTCTCTCTGGAAAGTGTGAGCAAGACCTTGCCCAAGGTATACTCTCGTGCCAAAAAAGAGATGATTGGGATAAATGTAGAGGCTCTAAAGAAAGGCTCAATTCTGTAAAGTATGACAATTGTTAAATAATGAAGGCTTGAAATAACTCGGCAGGGGCGGTGAAAAAGCTCATAGAGCAGGGCTGAATGCCCTTCAGGGTGAATCCCTTCAGGATGAACCCTGCTCTATGCTTTTCTGTTATTTTCTCACAGTGGGCGGGAATTTATCTCGCCCCACGAAGTTACTAAGGGAAGCATATAATTGTTGTTTACATCCCCCCTTTAGAAAAAGGGGGGAAGGGGAGATTTGAAACTTGGGAAATCCCCCT